>NZ_JBEYWC010000005.1:0-276591 GCF_040704505.1 Streptomyces sp. NPDC047002 | reverse complement strand
GAATGCTTTCCCGGACATCCGGGCAACCACATCACGAGAGCGGAACCACGAGAAGGAATAATCCCCGCAGTCCACAGCATCCTCGCTGTGTTGTTTCTTCAAAGGAACCTCGCCCACCCGAACCCCGAACAAGAAGGTCAGGGCCCGAACATGGACGGGGTATCAACATATCTGGCGTTGACTTTTAGCACGCTGTTGAGTTCTCAAGGAACGGACGCTTCCTTCGGACCCCCTCACAGGGCTCCTCCGGGCTTTCCCTTCGGTGTTTCTGCCTTTCGGCGTGTGCCCGACTTTATCAGAAGATTTCCGGGCTGTTTTCCACCCTCTCGCCGCTTCGCCGGGCACATACGTACCCGCTGCTGCGTTCCGGTGGAGACTGAAACGTACTGGAGCGGGGGGCCTCGATGCAAATCGAGGCCCCCCGCTCCGGAGAAGTGCCGACGGGCCGTCAGACCTCGACGACCACAGGGAGGATCATCGGGCGCCTGCGGTAGGTGTCGGAGACCCACTTGCCGACCGTGCGGCGCACCAGCTGCTGGAGCTGGTGGGGGTCCGAAACGCCGTCCTGGGCCGATCTCGCGATCGCCTCGTCCACCTTCGACTGGACGGCGCTGAACGCCGCGTCGTCGATGCCGGAGCCGCGCGCGTTGAAGTGCGGGCCGCCGACGACCTTGCCCGTGGTGGAGTCGACCACCACGAACACCGACACGATGCCCTCGTCGCCGAGGATGCGGCGGTCCTTGAGGGAGGACTCGTCCACGTCGCCGACCGAGAGGCCGTCCACGTACACGTACCCCGCCTGGACCTTTCCGGTGATCCTGGCCTTGCCGTCGACCAGGTCGACCACCACGCCGTCCTCCGCGATGACGATGTGGTCCTTGGGGACCCCCGTCAGCGCGCCGAGCTCGGCGTTGGCGCGCAGGTGGCGCCACTCGCCGTGGACCGGCATGAGGTTCTTCGGCTTGCAGATGTTGTAGAAGTACAGCAGCTCGCCGGCCGAGGCGTGGCCCGAGACGTGGACCTTGGCGTTGCCCTTGTGGACGACGTCCGCGCCCCAGCGCGTCAGGCCGTTGATCACGCGGTAGACCGCGTTCTCGTTGCCGGGGATCAGGGACGACGCGAGGATCACCGTGTCGCCCTGGACGATGCGGATCTGGTGGTCGCGGTTGGCCATGCGGGACAGCGCGGCCATCGGCTCACCCTGCGAGCCCGTGCAGACCAGCACGACCTCGTCGTCCGGGAGGTCGTCCAGCGTCTTGACGTCCACCACGAGGCCCGGCGGCACTCTCAGGTAGCCGAGGTCGCGGGCGATGCCCATGTTGCGGACCATGGAGCGGCCGACGAAGGCGACCCGCCGGCCGTACTCGTGCGCCGCGTCCAGGATCTGCTGGATGCGGTGGACGTGGCTCGCGAAGCTCGCCACGATGATGCGCTTGCTCGCGTTCGCGAAGACCTGGCGCAGCACCCCGGAGATGTCGCGCTCCGGCGGGACGAAGCCGGGCACCTCGGCGTTGGTGGAGTCCACCAGGAGCAGGTCGATGCCCTCCTCGCCGAGCTTGGCGAAGGTGGGCAGGTCGGTGAGCCTGCGGTCGAGCGGCAGCTGGTCCATCTTGAAGTCGCCGGTGTGCACGGCCATGCCCGCGGGGGTGCGGATGGCGACCGCGAGGGCGTCGGGGATGGAGTGGTTCACCGCGACGAACTGGCAGTCGAAGGGGCCGATGCGCTCGCGATGCCCCTCCTCCACCTCCAGCGTGTACGGGCGGATCCGGTGCTCCTGGAGCTTGGCCTCGATCAGGGCCAGCGTCAGCTTGGAGCCGATCAGCGGGATGTCGGGCTTCAGGCGGAGCAGGTAGGGCACTCCGCCGATGTGGTCCTCGTGGCCGTGCGTGAGGACGACGCCCTCGATGTCGTTCAGCCGGTCCTTGAGGATGGTGAAGTCGGGCAGGATCAGGTCGACGCCCGGCTGCTCCTCCTCGGGGAAGAGGACGCCGCAGTCGACGATGAGCAGGCGTCCGCCGTACTCGAAGACCGTCATGTTGCGGCCGATCTCGCCGAGGCCACCGAGCGGGGTGACGCGCAGGCCGCCCTTGGGCAGCTTCGGCGGGGCGCCGAGTTCGGGATGCGGATGACTCAAAAGACTCTCCTCACCATGCGCGCCACGTGCCGCTTGGGCACGTGGCGCGCATGACATTCGTGCAGGTGCAGTTGGTGGTCCGGGAGCGGCTCCCGGTCGTGTTCCGTCCGTCGTCGCCGACGTGACGTCTTCAGCTATTCAGTTGTGAAGTCTGGTTGTCAGAGCTGTACCCCGCCCGCGGCGAGGTCGTGCTTGAGCTGAGCGGTCTCCTGCTCGGTGAGCCCGACCAGCGGAAGACGCAGGGGACCTGCGGGGAGGTTCCGCAGGGTGAGGGCCGCCTTCGACGTGATGACGCCCTGCGTGCGGAACATCCCGATGAAGACCGGGAGCAGCTTCTGGTGGATCTCGGCGGCCTTCTGCACGTCGCCGTGGCTGAACGCCGTGACGAGCTCACGCAGCTCGGGGGTGGCGACATGGCCCACGACGGAGACGAAGCCGACGGCGCCGACGGAGAGCAGCGGCAGGTTGAGCATGTCGTCGCCCGAGTACCAGGCGAGGCCGGACTCGGCGATCGCGAGGCTGGCGCGGCCGAGGTCGCCCTTGGCGTCCTTGTTCGCGACGATCCGCGGGTGCTGCCCGAGGCGGATCATGGTCTCGGTGTCGATCGGCACGCCGCTGCGCCCGGGGATGTCGTACAGCATGACCGGCAGCTCCGTGGCGTCGGCGATCGCCGTGAAGTGCTGGTGGAGGCCCTCCTGGGGCGGCTTGCTGTAGTACGGGGTGACCGCGAGCAGCCCGTGCGCGCCGGCCCGCTCGGCGGTGCGTGCGAGCTCCAGGCTGTGCCGGGTGTCATTGGTGCCAACCCCCGCGATGACGTGGGCGCGGTCTCCCACCGCCTCCACCACGGCCCGTACCAGCTGCTCTTTCTCCGCGTCCGTGGTGGTCGGGGACTCGCCGGTGGTGCCGCTGATGACCAGGCCGTCGTTGCCTGCGTCCACCAGGTGGGCGGCGAGCCGCTGGACACCGTCGACGTCGAGCGCACCGTCCGCCGTGAAGGGCGTGACCATGGCGGTGAGGACCCTCCCGAAGGGGGTCTGCGGAGTAGAGGTCAGAGCCATGGGTAACACGCTACTCGCTGCTCAGCCCGCTGTGTGGCCTCGGGGCTACGGACAGGAGGAGCCCGGCACTGCCTGCTCGGGGGTTCAAGCAGTGCCGGGTCCGTTCGATCAGCGTAGATGAACTTCTCGAAACGCCGCAATACGGACACCGCCCCACCGGGACCGTACCTTTGTGCCCCGGGCCGGGCACCGGCCGCGCGCTGCGGGACGGAGCCGCAGGTCAGGGGGCGACCCGGCCGTTGGCGTTGAAGGCCGCGTGGGTGAGCGGCATCAGGGTGCGCCAGTGCTCCTCCATCCGCTCCCCCACCATCTCGATCTCCCGCTGCGGGAACGAGGGCACCTTCGCCAGCTCGTGCTGCGTGCGCAGCCCGAGGAAGTGCATCAGCGACCGCGCGTTGCACGTCGCATACATCGAGGAGAACAGCCCCACGGGCAGCGTCGCCCGCGCCACCTCGCGCGCGACGCCCGCCGCCAGCATCTCCTGGTACGCCGCGTACGAGCGCCGGTACGACTCCTCCATCGCGGCAGTCACCGTCGCGTGCTGCTCCTCGGTCCCGTGCACGAACTCGTACTTCCCCGGCCGCCCCTGCTGCACGAGCTTCCGCTCGGCCCCGGGCACGTAGAACACCGGCAGCAGCTCCCGGTACCTCCCCGACTCCTCGTTGTAAGACCATCCGACCCTGTGCCGCATGAACTCGCGGAAGACGAAGATGGGGGCGCTGACGAAGAAGGTCATCGAGTTGTGCTCGAAGGGGCTGCCGTGGCGGTCCCGCATGAGGTAGTTGATCAGGCCCTTGGAGCGCTCGGGGTCCTTCGTCAGCTCGTCGAGGGAGTGCTCGCCCGCGGTGGAGACGCGGGCGGCCCACAGGACGTCGGAGTCGGCGGCGCTGTGCTTCACCAGCTCGACGGTGACGTCGCTGCGGAAACTCGGCTCGGGCCCGGTCGTATCGGTGCTCACCTGCGGGGTCCTCCCGTTTCTGTACGCGTGCGGGCCCCACTGTAGAGGGCGGTGCGGGCGCGTTCGTGACCAGGTCGTTCTCCCTCTTTCGGGGAATTCGGGCACCTGAGCGGTTTGTTCTGCGTCTGTCTGAACAGCAGGACTGCCGAGTACAGGCACCGAGGTACCAGAGGAGGTCGACCCATGTTCCGCCGGCGTGAGGACGTACCGTTCAGCTTTCTCGCCGAGGCTGAGAGCTTCCGCAGCAATGTCGAGCCGCCGCCGAAGCAGCGGCCGGCCCGCGGCGAGCTGGCGGGGCGGGTGCTGACCGGGCTGGTCATCGCCGCGGCGTTCGCGGGTTCGCTGCTGTTCGGGGTGCCGGCGCTCCAGGCCAATCCCGCGCTGCACCACGCGCAGCAGGCGGAGGCGGCGCAGCACCGCTGAGCGCCGGGAGCCGTGCGCCCGGCCCCTCGGGTGGTCCGGGCGCACGGGGCTCGGTAGCCTCACCGGGCACAGCAATCGAGCGTGCTTGTGAGTGAGGATCAGTCGTGCCCTTGTCCTTCCTGACGGCCGATCGTGCGTTCGACGCGGCGGATGCCGCGTTGCCGTACGACGACCACGATCATTGGCGGCGCCCCTACCGGCCTGGTCCCTGGCGGGTGGGGGTCGCCGCGGTTCTGCTGCTGCTCTCGTCGTTCATCCTGTTCGCGACCGTGGTGACCGCGCTGGCCGCGGGCGGTTCTGGTGCCGTGGTGTGCGCCGTGGTCTCCGTGGTGGTGATCGCGGTGGCGCTGCGGATGCTGCGGATGGGGACGTGGGTGAGCAGGCACGGTGTGCGCAGGGTGGGTCTGCTGCGCACGTCGACGGTGGCGTGGGAGCAGGCGGCGGCGGTGCGTACGGTGCAGCAGCCGGTGCGGTGGCTGGGGCTGCCGCGCACGGTGCAGGGCCAGGCGCTGGTGCTCGAACGGCACCGGGGTGAGCGGGTGGCGCTGCTGACGACGCACAGCGCGGACTTCCTGTCGAGCGGTGACGCCTTCGACCGGGCCGCGGACACGGTGGAGGCGTGGGGCGCGGAGTACGGGCGCGCCCGCTGAGGCCGCAGGCGGTCCTTCGCGGTCTTCGGGGGCCCGCGAGGCGGTGCGGGGGTCAGGCGCTGGCGGGTCGCCCGTCGTGGAGCGCTATGGCACGCTGCATCGCCTTGCGGGCCCTCGGTGTGTCGCGGGCGTCGCGGTAGGCGACAGCGAGGCGGAACCAGCAGCGCCAGTCGTCGGGGGCGTCCTCGGTCTCGGCGCGGCGGCGGGCGAAGACTGCGTCGGCCGAGTCGCGGTCGATGCGTCCTTCGGGGGTGCGGACGAGTTCGTCGACGGGCAGGCCGCCCTCGGCGTCGAGTTCGGCGGCGAGGGCGTTGGCGCGGGTGACGAAGCGGGTGTTCTGCCAGAGGAACCAGGCCCCGATGAGCGGCAGGATCAGCACGGCGACGCCGAAGACGACGGTGACGGGGGTGCCTGCCTGGATGAGCCAGACGCCGCGCGTCCCGGCAAGGACGAAGTAGAAGACGAGGACGACGGCGCCGACGACGTAGGTGATCTTCGCGCTCATGGGTGTGGTGGGTCCGGTCCGCTCAGGCGAGGTCGAGGAAGTGTTCCAGGCCGAAGGTGAGGCCCGGGGTGGCGGTGACGCGCCGTACGCCGAGCAGGATGCCCGGCATGAAGCTGCTGTGGTGGAGGGAGTCGTGGCGGATGGTGAGGGTCTCGCCCTCGCCGCCGAGGATGACCTCCTGGTGGGCGAGGAGGCCGCGCAGCCGTACGGAGTGCACCGGGACGCCGTCGACGTCGGCGCCGCGGGCGCCGTCGAGTGCGGTCCTTGTGGCGTCGGGCTGGGCGCCGAGTCCCGCGGCGGCGCGGGCCTGCGCGACGAGCTGGGCGGTCCTTGTGGCGGTGCCCGAGGGGGCGTCGGCCTTGCCGGGGTGGTGGAGTTCCACGATCTCGACGGACTCGAACATGCGGGCGGCGATCTCGGAGAACTTCATGGTGAGGACGGCGCCGATGGAGAAGTTGGGTGCGATGAGCACGCCGGTCCCGGGGGATGCGGTGAGCGCGGTCCGCAGGTCGGCGAGGCGTTCGTCGGTCCAGCCCGTGGTGCCGACGACGGCGTGGATGCCGTGCCGTACGAGAAAGTCGAGGTTGCCCATGACCGAGGCGGGGGTGGTGAGTTCGACGGCGACCTGGGCGCCGGCCTCGGTGAGGGTGTCCAGCGTGTCGCCCCGGCCGAGCGCGGCGACCAGTTCCATGTCGTCGGCGGCCTCGACGGCCCGTACCGCCTCGGAGCCGATGCGGCCCTTGGCGCCGAGTACGGCCACGCGCAGCTTGCTCATCGCTCGGTGTTCCTCCGGTTCGTGGTGGTGCGGGTGTTGCGGGGGCGGTGCGGGCCTCGTCGTGGTGCCGGGTCAGGAGACCGCTTCGTCGAGGTGGGCGGCGTCCTTGTCGCCGAGCGGTCCGATGACCGCGAGCGAGGGGCGCTGTCCCAGTAGATCGCGGGCGACCTCGCGGACGTCGTCCGGGGTGACCGCGGCGATCCTGGCGAGGAGGTCGTCGGTGGAGAGGTGGTCGCCCCAGCACAGTTCGCTCTTGCCGACGCGGTTCATGAGGGCGCCGGTGTCCTCGAGGCCGAGGACGGTGGCGCCGGAGAGCTGGCCGACGGCGCGGGCGAGTTCGTCGTCGTCGAGTCCCCCGGTCGCGGCGCGGTGGAGTTCGTCGCGGCAGATCTTGAGGACGTCGGCGACCTGGGCGGGGCGGCAGCCCGCGTAGACGCCGAAGAGGCCGCAGTCGGCGAAGCCCGAGGTGTACGAGTAGACGCTGTAGGCGAGGCCGCGCTTCTCCCGTACCTCCTGGAAGAGGCGGGAGCTCATGCCGCCGCCGAGTGCGGTGTTGAGGACGCCGAGGGCCCAGCGGCGTTCGTCGGTGCGGGCGAGTCCCGGCATGCCGAGGATGAGGTGGGCCTGCTCGGTGGAGCGGTCGAGGACGTCGACCTTGCCGGCGGTGCGCAGGGCGCGGTGGCCGGTGCGCGGGGGCAGGGGCGCGGCGTCGGTGCGGGTGAGGGCGCCGGCCTTCTCGAAGGCGGCGCGCACCTGCCGTACGAGCGCGGTGTGGTCGACGTTGCCCGCTGCGGCGACGATCAGGTGCCGGGGGTCGTAGTGCTTGCGGTAGTAGCGGGCGATGCGGTCGCGGTCGAGGGCCTCGACGGTGTCGACGGTGCCGAGGACGGGGCGGCCGAGCGGGGTGTCGCCGAACATGGTCTGCGCGAAGAGGTCGTGGACGATGTCGCCGGGGTCGTCGTCGGTCATGGCGATCTCTTCGAGGATGACCCCGCGCTCCGCCTCGACGTCGGCGGCCTCGATGAGGGAGCCGGTGAGCATGTCGCAGACGACGTCGACGGCGAGCGGCAGGTCGGTGTCGAGGACCCGCGCGTAGTAGCAGGTGTACTCCTTCGCCGTGAAGGCGTTCATCTCGCCGCCGACCGCGTCGATCGCGGAGGAGATGTCGAGGGCGCTGCGCCGCTTGGTGCCCTTGAAGAGGAGGTGTTCGAGGTAGTGGGTGGCGCCGCCGAGCGCGGGGGTCTCGTCGCGCGAGCCCGCCTGGACCCAGATGCCGAAGGTCGCGGAGCGCACGGACGGGAGGGTCTCGGTGACGACGCGCAGGCCGCCGGGGAGGGTGGTGCGGCGCACGGTGCCGACGCCGTTCTCGCCCTTGACGAGGGTTCGGGTACGGGCGACGGCCCGCGCCTCCGAGGAGGTGCGGGCCGTCGCCTTGAGGCCGGGGGACGTCACTTGGCGTCTGCGTCCTTCGCCTCGTCGCTCGTGTCGCCTTCGGCGTCCTCGCCCTCGATCACGGGGATGAGGGAGAGCTTGCCGCGCTGGTCGATCTCGGCGATCTCGACCTGGACCTTCTGGCCGACGCCGAGGACGTCCTCGACGTTCTCCACGCGCTTGCCGCCGGCGAGCTTGCGGATCTGCGAGATGTGGAGCAGGCCGTCCTTGCCGGGGAGCAGGGAGACGAACGCGCCGAAGGTGGTCGTCTTGACGACCGTGCCCAGGTAGCGCTCGCCGACCTCGGGCATGGTCGGGTTGGCGATGCCGTTGATCGTGGTGCGGGCGGCCTCCGCCGAGGGGCCGTCGGCGGCACCGATGTAGATGGTGCCGTCGTCCTCGATGGTGATGTCGGCGCCGGTGTCCTCCTGGATCTGGTTGATCATCTTGCCCTTGGGGCCGATGACCTCGCCGATCTTGTCCACCGGGATCTTGACGGTGATGATGCGCGGGGCGTTCGGGGACATCTCGTCGGGGACGTCGATGGCCTCGTTCATCACGTCGAGGATGTGCAGGCGCGCGTCCCTTGCCTGCTTCAGCGCGGCGGCGAGCACGGAGGCGGGGATGCCGTCGAGCTTGGTGTCGAGCTGGAGCGCGGTGACGAACGTCTTGGTGCCGGCGACCTTGAAGTCCATGTCGCCGAAGGCGTCCTCCGCACCGAGGATGTCGGTGAGGGTGACGTAGTGGGTCTCGCCCTCGATCTCCTGGGAGATCAGGCCCATGGCGATGCCGGCGACGGGGGCCTTGAGGGGCACGCCCGCGTTGAGCAGCGACATGGTGGAGGCGCAGACGGAGCCCATCGACGTGGAGCCGTTGGAGCCGAGGGCCTCGGAGACCTGGCGGATCGCGTAGGGGAACTCCTCGCGGGTCGGCAGGACCGGGACGAGGGCGCGCTCGGCGAGGGCGCCGTGGCCGATCTCGCGGCGCTTCGGGGAGCCGACGCGGCCGGTCTCGCCGGTGGAGTACGGCGGGAAGTTGTAGTTGTGCATGTAGCGCTTGCGCGTCACCGGGGAGAGGGTGTCGAGCTGCTGCTCCATGCGGAGCATGTTGAGCGTGGTGACGCCCAGGATCTGGGTCTCGCCGCGCTCGAACAGGGCGGAGCCGTGCACGCGCGGGATGGCCTCGACCTCGGCGGCGAGGGTGCGGATGTCGGTGACGCCGCGGCCGTCGATGCGGACCTTGTCCTTGATGACGCGCTGGCGGACCAGGGTCTTCGTGAGGGCGCGGTAGGCGGCGGAGATCTCCTTCTCGCGGCCCTCGAACTGCGGGAGCAGCTTCTCGGCGGCGAGGCCCTTGACGCGGTCGAGCTCGGCCTCGCGCTCCTGCTTGCCCGCGATGGTGAGGGCCTGGGCGAGCTCGTCCTTGACGGCGGCGGTGAGCGCCTCCAGGACGTCGTCCTGGTGGTCGAGGAAGATCGGGAACTCGCCGGTGGGCTTGGCGGCCTTGGCCGCGAGGTCGGCCTGGGCGCGGCAGAGGACCTTGATGAAGGGCTTCGCGGCTTCGAGTCCCGCGGCGACGACCTCCTCGGTGGGGGCCTCGGCACCGTTCTTCACGAGCTGGATGGTCTTGTCGGTGGCCTCGGCCTCGACCATCATGATCGCGACGTCGCCGTCTTCGAGGACCCGGCCGGCGACGACCATGTCGAAGACGGCGTCCTCCAGCTCGGTGTGGGTCGGGAAGGCGACCCACTGGCCCTTGATGAGGGCGACGCGGGTGCCGCCGATGGGGCCGGAGAAGGGCAGGCCTGCCAGCTGCGTGGAGCAGGAGGCGGCGTTGATGGCGACCACGTCGTAGAGGTGGTCGGGGTTGAGCGCCATGATCGTCTCGACGATCTGGATCTCGTTGCGCAGGCCCTTCTTGAACGAGGGGCGCAGCGGCCGGTCGATCAGGCGGCAGGTGAGGATGGCGTCCTCGGAGGGGCGGCCCTCCCTGCGGAAGAAGGAGCCGGGGATCTTGCCGGCCGAGTACATGCGCTCCTCGACGTCCACCGTGAGGGGGAAGAAGTCGAGCTGGTCCTTGGGGTTCTTCGAGGCGGTCGTGGCCGACAGCACCATGGTGTCGTCGTCCAGGTACGCGACGGCGGACCCTGCGGCCTGCTTGGCCAGGCGGCCCGTCTCGAAGCGGATGGTGCGGGTGCCGAAGGAGCCGTTGTCGATGACGGCCTCGGCGTAGTGGGTCTCGTTCTCCACCAGTGTTTTCTCCTCGTCTTCGTCTGCCGCCCGTGTGGCGGCGGACGCTGGGAGGTGCGCTCCTTGGTGCTTGCCGGTCTTCGATCGAAGCAGCCGGTGCGCACGCGCGGGGGCCTCCCCCGCGCGGGTGCGTCTTCCGGATGCCACTACCGAGGACCGGCCGCGGCGGAGGGCGCTCCTCCTCGCTCACGTCTGTGTTCTGTTGTGCTGTTTTTCTACGTGCTCGTCAGCCAGAGTACTGAGCCGCGGCCCGGGACGGCATTCCGGCCGGGCCGTGCATACGGCGAAGGGAGCGGTTCCCGGGCGGGAACCGCTCCCTTCACGCGCTGCTACTTGGCGCCGGCGGCGCCGCGGCGGATGCCGAGGCGGTCGACCAGCGTACGGAAGCGCTGGATGTCCTTCTTGGCCAGGTACTGGAGCAGACGGCGGCGCTGGCCCACCAGGATCAGCAGACCACGGCGGGAGTGGTGGTCGTGCTTGTGGGTCTTGAGGTGCTCGGTGAGGTCCGAGATACGGCGCGAAAGGAGCGCGACCTGGACCTCGGGGGAGCCGGTGTCACCTTCCTTGGTGCCGAACTCGTCCATGATCTGCTTCTTGGTGGCGGTGTCGAGCGACACGCGTACTCCTCGTGGTCTTCGTGGGCCGCCGAGCGCCCCGGGTCGTATTCTCCGGGGGACTTCCGTGACTCGGGAGGCCGTACCGCGCGTCCTGGGGTGCCGGCCGCGGGGTGCGCGGCGGCTGCCGCACCGTGGCGGTGGGCGGACGTGCGGGTAGTGGTCAGCCTACCAGCCGGTCGGGGCGGTCCCGACCGCGTTCCCCCCGCCCCGCGGTCCGCCCCGCCGAAGGGTCAGCCGGTGAGGGCGCGGGCCCTGGCGAAGACGTCGAGGACGGCGAGGCACAGCGGTACGAGGGAGAGCAGGACGGCGCCCTCCGCGAGGTCGAGGAGGCGGCCCCAGAACGGCGAGAGCCCCTTGCGCGGGATGATCAGGCCGACGGCGGTGAGCAGGGCAGCGCCGGCGGCGACGCTCGCGGCGAGCCAGACGGTGCGCAGGTCGAGCGGGCCGTGGTCGCCGTAGCGCAGGAGCTGGTCGACGGGGCCTGCGGGCGGGTTCAGGCAGAGGCCGAGCACGAGGAGCGCGACGGCGGCGAGGCCGGCGACGAGCGCGCAGCACACCTGCGAGGTGTAGCGGAACAGGCGCGCGCGCAGCAGCATCGCGAGCCCCGAGGCGAGGGCGAGGAGCTCCCCGTACAGGCTGTCGGAGAAGCCGAGGACGGCGGCGGCGCCGACGACGGTGGCGGAGCAGCCGCCGACGAGGCCGAGGAGCATCTCGTGGCCGCGCCGTGCCTGGGCCGCGATGCGCTCGGCGTCGACGGGTTCCGCCGCCGCGGCGGGGTCGGCCTCGTTGGCGCCGGACGCGTCGGCGGCGCCGCGGGGCGCCGCGTAGCCGATGGGCAGGCGGGCGAAGCGTGCGGAGAGTCCCGGCAGGAAGGCGACGAGGCCGATCGCGACGGGCGCGCACACGGCGGCGGTCTCGCGGGGCGAGGCGCCGGTGAGGATGGCGCCGAAGGTGGCGAGGGTGCCGACGGCGGCGAGGAAGGTGGCGGCGACGAAGGGCGCGTCGCCGCTGGGGGTGAGCGCGACGAGGGTGAAGGACGCGACCAGGACGGTGACGCAGCCGAGCAGGAACTGCAGGCGCCCAGGCCCCTGGCCCGCGTCGGGGCCGAGGATCCCGGAGCCGCCGATGAGCAGCAGCGGGAGCGCGCCGAGGCCGAGGGCGACGGCGGCGCTGCGGTCGGCGTAGACCCGGGCCCGTACCCCGGACAGCGCGGTGAGCAGGACGCCTGCCCCGCCTGCGACGATGCCGGGCAGGCCGTGCATGTCGTGGCGCACCGGGTCGGCGAACCAGAGGACGAAGCCGAGGAGCACGAGGAGCAGGCCGCCCGCGGCGAGGCCCGCGCCGCGCATCAGGTCGTCGCTCCACAGGTGGCGGTCGCGGCGCACCGCGGCGGCGACGGCGTCGGAGACGTCGTCGAAGACGGCGGGCGGCAGGGACTCGGCGAACGGCCGCAGGGCGAGCACCTCGCCGTCGAGCACCTGCTGCGCCGCGAGGGTGCGGGAGCCGTCGAGGACGGTGCCGTCGCGGCGCACGAGGTGGTAGCCGGTGGGGGCGCCCGCGGGCTGGGTCTGGCCGGTGAGCCGCAGGATCTCCGGGTGGATGTCGGCGACGGCGATGTCCTCGGGGAGCGCCACGTCGATCCTGCTGTCGGGGGCGACGACCGTCACGCGGCAGAACCCCGTCGCCGTGCTCGTACTCACGTGTTGCGTCCCCCTGATCACGCCTGGATGCGCCCGTATCCGCGCCGGTGCGGCGGCTGCCCTGCCGCCTCCGGCTTCGCGTTCGCGCACGGTGCGCGCGCCACCCTACCGGGCCCTGCGGCGGGGGGCTGCCAGTAGGATCGCGTGCTGCACGTGAGCCGCCGCCACGGGGGCGCCGGTACGGAACCATCCGCCCGTATTGAGGAATTGGTGCGTCGGTGAGCCAGATCGTCGTCAAGCGACCGCCGCGGTCGCTTCCGCCCGAGGTGCCCGCGGAGCCGCTGGCCGTCGAGGCGCCGCCCGAGCTTCCCCGGGGGCAGCAGGAGGGCATGCTGATGCAGCTCCTGCCGGTGCTCGGCATGGGCTCGTCCGTGGTGTTCTTCTTCTCGCCGCAGGCCGCTCCCTTCCTGCGCGTCATGGGCGTGCTGATGCTGGTCTCGACGGTCGGCATGGTGATCGCGCAGGTCTTCCGCTTCCGCCGGGGTACGCAAGGGCACATGGCCGACGTGCGGCGGGACTACCTCAAGTACCTGTCGCAGTCGCGGCGCGCGGTGCGCAGGACGGCGCGGGCGCAGCGCGACGCCCAGCTGTATCTGCACCCGGCGCCCGAGCAGCTGTGGGCGGTGGTCGCCGAGGGGTCGAGGATCTGGGAGCGCAGGGTCGGGGACGCGGACTTCGGGCAGGCCAGGATCGGGCTCGGCGCGCAGCAGCTCGCGACGCCGCTGGTGGCTCCCGACACCGCGCCGGTGGACGAGCTCGAACCGCTGACGGCGGGCGCGATGCAGCGCTTCCTCGCGGTGCACGGCTCGCTGGACGCGCTGCCGATGGCGGTGTCGATGCGGGCGTTCTACCACGTGACGGTGTCGGGCGAGCCGGAGTCGGCGCAGGCGGCGGCGCGGGCGCTGGTGGCGCAGCTGGTGACGCTGCACTCGCCCGAGGACCTGGTGGTCGCCGTGGTCGCCGCGCCGCAGGCGGTGCCCCGGTGGGACTGGACGAAGTGGCTGCCGCACACACAGGTGCAGGGGCAGCTCGACGGCGCGGGGACGAGGCGCCTGTTCGGCGACGACCTGGGCGAGATCGAGCGGCTGCTGCGGCCGCGGCTCGACGGGCGGCCGCGGTTCGGGCGCGACTCGCAGCCGGTGCTCGACCAGCCGCACGTCGTGGTGGTGCTCGACGGCGGGATGGTGCCGCCCGACTCGCTGTTCGCCGCGGCGGAGGGCGTGCAGGGCGTGACCGTCGTCGAGCTGGTCGGCGGCGACCTCGACGAGCTGCGCGGCGGCCTCTCCGTAGCCGTGCACCCGGGGTGGCTGCGGCTGGAGTCGGGCGGCGGCGTGGCGTACGAGGGGGTGCCGGACGGCCTGTCGCTACCGGCGGCCGAGGCGCTGGCGCGGCAGCTCGCGCCGCTGCGCACGGGCGGCGGCGACGAGGACGAGCCGCTGCTGGCGAACCTCGACTTCACGGACCTGCTGAACCTCGGGGACGCGGGCGCGGTCGACGTGGCGCGCACCTGGCGGCCGCGGTCCACGGCGGAGCGGCTGCGGGTGCCGATCGGGGTGGGCGAGGACGGCAGGCCGGTGATGCTGGACCTGAAGGAGGCCGCGCAGGAGGGCATGGGCCCGCACGGGCTGTGCGTGGGCGCGACGGGTTCCGGCAAGTCGGAGCTGCTGCGCACGCTGGTGCTCGGCCTGGCGGTGACGCACTCGTCCCAGACGCTGAACTTCGTCCTCGCGGACTTCAAGGGCGGCGCCACGTTCGCCGGGATGTCGCAGATGCCGCACGTGGCGGCGGTCATCACCAACCTGGCGGACGACCTGACGCTGGTGGACCGCATGGGCGACGCGATCAGGGGCGAGCTGCAGCGGCGGCAGGAGCTGCTGCGGGCGGCGGGCAACTACGCGAACATCCACGACTACGAGAAGGCGCGGGCGGCCGGCGCGGCGCTCGAACCGCTGGCCTCGCTGGTGCTCGTGATCGACGAGTTCTCCGAACTCCTCACCGCGAAGCCCGACTTCATCGACATGTTCATCCAGATCGGCCGGATCGGCCGCTCGCTCGGCGTGCATCTGCTGCTGGCGTCGCAGCGCCTAGAGGAGGGCAGGCTGCGCGGGCTCGACACGTACCTCTCGTACCGGATCGGCCTGCGGACGTTCTCCGCCGCGGAGTCGCGCACGGCGCTCGGGGTGCCGGACGCCTACCACCTGCCGGCGGTGCCGGGCTCCGGGTATCTGAAGTTCGGCACGGACGAGATGGTGCGGTTCAAGGCGGCGTACGTGTCGGGCACGTACCGCTCGGGCGGGCCCGAGGTGCCCGCGGGGCAGCTGCCGGTGGACCGGCGGCCCGCGGTGTTCACCGCGGCCCCGGTGCCCGTGGTGTACGCGGGCCCCGCGGCGGCGCCCGCGCCGGTCGAGCGGGAGGACGAGGCGCTCGCCGACACCGTGCTCGACGTGGTCGTGCGGCGGCTCGACGGGCAGGGGGTGCCCGCGCACCAGGTGTGGCTGCCGCCGCTCGACCGGGCGCCGACCCTCGACTACCTGCTGCCGGGGATCGCGCCGACCGAGCGGCGCGGCCTGACCGCCGTCGAGTACACGCGCCCCGGCGGGCTCGTGGTGCCGCTCGGCCTGATCGACAAGCCCTTCGAGCAGCGGCGCGAGGTGCTGTACCGGGACTTCTCCGGCGCGGCGGGCCACATGCTGGTGGTCGGCGGCCCGCAGTCCGGCAAGTCGACACTGCTGCGGACGCTGACCGCGTCGTTCGCGCTCACCCACACGCCCGCCGAAGTGCAGTTCTACGGGCTCGACTTCGGCGGTGGCGGCCTGTCGTCGCTGGCCGGGCTCCCGCATGTCGGCGGGGTGGCGTCGCGGCTCGACCCCGAGCGGGTGCGGCGGACGGTCGCCGAGGTGCTGGGGGTGCTCAACGCCCGCGAGGAGCTGTTCCGTTCACAGGGCATCGACTCGATCGCCACCTACCGGCGCAGGCGCGCGGCCGGCGACCTCGCGGACGAGCAGTGGGGCGACGTCTTCCTGCTGATCGACGGCTGGGGCGGCTTCAAGAACGAGTACGACGTGCTGGAGCCGGTGATCGCGGACATCGCGGCACGCGGCCTCGGCTACGGGGTGCACATCGTGGTCACGGCCGCGCGGTACATGGAGGTCCGCTCGGCGCTCAAGGACCAGATGCTGGGCCGTCTCGAACTGCGCCTGGGCGACGTGATGGACTCGGAGTTCGACCGGAAGGTCGCGGCGAACGTGCCGGCGGGCGTGCCGGGCCGCGGACAGGTCCCGGAGAAGCTGCACTTCATGACGGCGCTGCCGCGGATGGACGGGGTCAGCGACGCGGCGGACCTGTCGGAGAGCACGGCGGCCTTCGTGGCGTCCGTGCGGGGCCACTGGCCGGGGGCCGAGGCCCCGCAGGTGCGGCTGCTGCCGCGCAGGCTGTCGGCGGAACAGCTGCCGAAGGGCTTCGAGTTCCCGCAGCAGGGCATCGCGATCGGCCTCGACGAGACCGGACTCGGGCCGGTGTTCGTCGACTTCGAGACCGACCCGTTCTTCGTGGTCTTCGGGGAGAGCGAGTCGGGCAAGACGTCGCTGCTGCGGCTCATCGCCAAGCAGCTCGCCGAGCGCTACACGCCTGAGCAGGCGCGGATCGTGGTGGGCGACTACCGGCGCTCCCTGCTGGAGGCGGTGCCGGCGTCGCACCTGCTGGAGTACGCACCGATGGCGTCGGCGATGGACGTGCACATGG
Source organism: Streptomyces sp. NPDC047002 (assembly GCF_040704505.1). Lineage (NCBI taxonomy): Bacteria > Bacillati > Actinomycetota > Actinomycetes > Kitasatosporales > Streptomycetaceae > Streptomyces > Streptomyces sp. NPDC047002. The sequence continues at coordinate 260,350 of NZ_JBEYWC010000005.1, read as the reverse complement.
ACGCGATCGCCACGGTGATGGGCAAGCGCGCCCCGAAGCCGGACATCACACCGCAGCAACTGCGGGACCGCAGCTGGTGGTCGGGGCCGCAGCTGTTCGTGATCGTGGACGACTACGAGCTGGTGGCGACGGGTTCAGGCAATCCGATGGCCCGGCTGGTGGAGAACCTGCCGTTCGCCCGCGACGTGGGCGTGCGCTTCATCATCGCCCGCAGCGCCGCGGGTGCGTCCCGGTCGAGCTTCGAGCCGTTCATGCAGCGCGTGAAGGAGCTCGGCGCGCAGGGCGTCGTCCTCTCGGGCGACCCCGGCGAGGGCGACATCCTCGGCCATGTCAGGGCCCGCCGCATGCCCCCGGGCCGCGGCACCTTCGTCTCCCGCAGGCGGGGCACCCCGCTGATCCAGACGGGCTGGCTGCCGCAGCGGTGAGCGTGGCCGCGCCCCCCGGCCCCGCGGAACGGTCCGCGGGGCACGGCGGCCGCAAGTAGGCTGGGCGCGGACATCAGTGGAGTGAGCGCCGGGAGGAATGCGCGGATGGCCGACGCAGTGGACAAGCAGCGCGTCAAGGAGGAGCTCTACGCCCTGGACATCTCCGGGGTCGAGTGGCTCGGGGCGCCCGGCACGGAGGACGACGAGGAGCGCGTCGAGATCGCGTACCTGCCGGAGGGGGCCGTGGCGATGCGGTCCTCGAAGGACCACGCGACGGTGCTGCGCTACACCAAGGCGGAGTGGGACGCGTTCGTACTCGGCGCGCGGGACGGGGAGTTCGACCTGGACGCGCACCAGCCGCCTGCGGACGCCTGACACGCTCGGGAGCACACGGAAGGGGGGCCCGCCGCGCGGCGGGCCCCCCTTCCGTGTGCTCCGGGTGCTTCTCTCCGGGTGCTTCTCCCTGTGCGGATCAGCCCATGGACATGCGGAAGCGTGCGGCGTTGCCGCGGTCCGTGTCCTGGTAGCCGACGACGGCCTCGTCCAGGAGGGCCGCGATGCGGGCCAGGTCCTGGTTCATGCCGTCCATCTGGGAGGTCAGGTCGGCCTGCCGCTCGTGGTAGGCGTCCTTCGCCTGGCCGTCCCAGTGCTCGGCGACCCGCTTCACCCGGGCCATCAGGTCGGTGAGTTCGCCGGTCAGCTCGCCGGCCGTGCGGCGGACGTCGCTCGCGGCCGTGGTGACCGTGTCGTAGTTGACTGCTGTGGTCATGTCTCGCTCCTCGATGCCGTGCAGCGCGGCAGGGTGATGGTCCTGACGGGGGGCGCGGGGCCTTCGGGCCGCACGCGCCGGGCTCGGCGCGGCTCAGGCCATGTCGAGGATGGCGCTCTGCCCCGCCGGTGTGTCGTCCATCTGCCGGAACGTCCTGATGCGCTCCTGCTCCTCGTTGGTGAAGCCGTCGGCGCTCATCCGCATGATCTGTTCGAGCTCGACGAGGTCGCTGCGCATCGTGCGCAGGCGGATGTTGAGGTCCTTCTGCGCGGCGTCGTACGCCTTGCTCGCTGCGCCGGCCCAGCCCGCCTGGATGCGGTCGACCACGCTGTTGAGCGAGGTGATGCGGCGCTGGAGCTCCTCGTGGAAGTTCTGGATGCGGTTGGCCAGGTCGGTCTGGTCGTCCGCTGTTACGTTCAGGTCTTTGCCGGCTTGCGACATCCTGCCCCTCTTCTCCCTGGTCTGACTGCCACTACGGGCGGGAAGTGCTCGGTGCCGCCCCCGTTCTGCCGGTCCACACGCACGTGGAGCCACGGCAACTTTAGTCATTCGGCCCTGCCCTTCCAACCGGGAAGCCGGCCGCCCGGCAGCGGTCCGTCAGCCGCGTCCCGTGCGGGCGGCGGCCTTTCTGCGGCTGTCGCGCAGGACGACCGCGGTGCCGCCGACGACGGCGACGAGGACGGCGGCGACGCCCACGGTGTAGGTGGCGTAGCGGCGGGTGCGCTCCTGCGGGCTCTCGCCGAGGGTGAGGGGCGCGGCCTGCGGCGCGGGCGCCTTGGGCGGCCCCGGGTCCGGACTCGGGGACTGGAGCGGGGGGTTGTCGCCGGAGACGGCGGCGACCGGGTCGACGACGCCCCAGCCGACGAAGTCGTCGTGGCCGTTGACGCTGCGCTCCGCGGTCTGCTCGATCTGCGCGACGACCTCGCGCGCCGTCCACCCGGGGTGCTCCGCGCGCAGCAGGGCGGCGACCCCGGCGACGTAGGGCGCGGAGAAGCTGGTGCCGTTGTCGAGGCACTGGCCTCCGCCAGGGACGGTGGAGACGATGTCGACGCCGGGCGCCGCGACACCGACGAAGGCGCCCGCCTGGGAGAAGGCGGCGCGCTCGTTGTCGCGGTCGGACGCGGCGACGGCGAGGACGCCGGGGAAGGCCGCAGGGTAGGTGTCGCGCGTCCTGCCGTCGGTGCCGTCGTTGCCCGCGGAGGCCACCACGACGACCTGGTGGGCGAGCGCGTAGCGCACGGCCTTGGCCAGGTCGGACTGCGGGCCGAGGGGTTCAGCGGTGTCCTGGGAGATGTTGATGACGTCGGCGTGCCGGCCGACCGCGTACTCGATCGCCTCGGCCATGGTGTCCGACTTGCCGCTGTTCTTCTCGTCGTTCTGCCGGATCGGGATGATCGTCGCCTCGGGCGCGATGCCGACGAAGCCGGTGCCCGCGCGGGGGCGCGCCGCGATGATGCCGGCGACCTTGGTGCCGTGGCCGACGGTGTCGGTGGTGCCGTGGGTCCTGCCGAGGTAGTCCTTGCCCGCCGCGGTGTCGACGGCCCCCTTGAGCTGCGGGTTGGCGGTGTCGACCCCGGTGTCGATGACCGCGACGCGCACGCCCTTGCCCTTGGTGTGCTTCCAGAGCTCGTCGAACAGGACGCGCTGGAGCGGCCAGGGGGTGCCCGGGGTCTGCTTCTTCATCGGGAAGGTGCACTCGCCGCTGCCGTCGAGGCCGGGTGCGGCGCCGGCCGCGGGGCCCGCGGCCGGCAGGGCCGTGGCGGGTGCGGCGGCCGCGGGGCCCGCCGGCAGGGCGGCGAGTGCGGTGAGCGCGGCGGCCGCGGCGAGGAGCGCGCCGCGGGCGAGCGGCGCCCTGCGCACCGCGCCGACGGGCGGCGCCGCGCCCCGCGGGCCCGCCGACCCGGTGCGGGCGAGCGGCGCACGGGTCCGGCCGGTGTGCGGCGCCGCGGGCGGGCGGCCGGGGCGGCCCGCGTGTGCGCGTGCGGTGGTGTCCCGGTGCGTCATCCCCCGTGTCCCCCTCACGAACCCTGCGGCTGGCGTGCGCCGTTGGTGTCGAGGCGCGGCCCCTTCGAAAGGAAGGACGACCAGGCGATGGGCACGGATGCCGGGGTGACCTTCGCGTAGCCGAGGCGTATCTGGGCCTGGCTGGGCTGGGGCCTGCCGTCCTCGGTCCGCCGGTCGTCGCCGGCGCCGATGTCCGAGCGCCTGGCGTCGCTGTCGCCGTTGCTCTGCACCGCGTACCGCAGTCCGGTGTCGGTGACGAGGAACAGGGAGCCGCCGGCCTCGGACCGGTCGCCCTGGGTCTCGTTGTAGAGGAGGCCGCTGCCGGGGGTGACGTAGGTGCTGGTGCCGTCCCCCTCGGTGATCTGCGCGGGGTAGGAGGGGCCCGCCCAGGCGGACAGGGTGGTGCTGCCGCCCGCGCCGGTGGAGCGCAGGACGCTGCACACCGTGTCGCGCGCGCCCGCGCCCTGGACGGCGTTGACCTGCCGGGCCCGCCGGCCCGGCCAGTGGTTGCCCCCGCCGAAGAACCCGGTGCGCGGGGTGAAGGACTGGGCGTCGACGGTGGTGGCGCGGCCGCTCATGTCGAGCATGTCGGTCTGCGGGGAGTTGATCAGCAGCCAGGCGGTGAAGTCACTGACGGGCTCGACCCTGCCGGGCAGGACGACGTACTGCTGGGGGCCCGCGCCGGTCTGGGCGCTGAGAACCATGCCGACGCGGTCCTGCCGCGGGGTGAGGCCGCCGCCCACGCCCGCGGGCGCGCCGACCGTGCCGGGGAGGTGGGGGAAGTCGACGGGTGTCCCGGTGTGCAGGGTGGCGAGCCAGTCGTCGGTGACGGGCTGGGGTGTGCGGCCCGCGCCGACGAGAGAGATGCTGAGGTGGTCGTCGGGCTCGCCCGCGACGAGGTACTTGGTGCCGTCTGCGCCGACGAGGTAACGGGCGCCGTCCTGCCCGCGCACGTACAGGCTCTGCCCGCCGGTGAGCCTGCCGGGCCCCTCGGTGCGCTGGAAGTCCCGCCGGGCGAGGACGAACGCGGCCTTCTGCACACTGCCGCCGCTGCCGCCGCCCGGCTGCTCGCACACCGCCCACCGCTTCGGTGTGCCCGCGTCTGCGGCGCTCGGCAGCCGGTCGGGGGCGTACGGGATGCCGAGGATCGCGCCGCGCGGCGGCTTGCCCGCGTCGAGGACCTTGTCGTCGACCTGGACGACGGAGAACTGGTCGGGGTCGAGCAGCAGCCGCGCCGACGCCAGGTTGAGCACGGGGTGCAGCAGCGTCTGCCTTTCCTTGCCCGTGCCGGTGGCCAGCACGACGTACCGGGTGGTGGACTCCTTGCCGACGACGACGTTCGCGCCCGGCTTGTCCCAGTCCTTGGGCGCGGTGGGCTTGAACAGGCCGAGCGCGCCGAACCCGGCGAGCACGAGCGCCCCGACGACGAGGCTCGGCACGACGGCGCGCAGCGGCCGGGGCGCGCCCTCTTCGGTGCCCGTCTGCGAGGGTTGGAGGAAGGACGCCACCGTGCGCCTCTTCGCGAACGTGTACGCGTTGAGCTCGTCCCGCCGTGATGCCATGAGTCCCCATCGGTCAACGAAGTCACGGGTGCGGCCGCCGCTGCGGGCCCTCGGCGCGCCGTTGCCCCCGCGCCGCCCGGTGCCGGACCGGGCCCGATACTACCCAGTCGCCGTAGGCGTGCCCGCGGCCGTCCCGCGGCCCCCGCGCTGCCCGCTGTCCCGGCCCGGTAGGGTGAGCCGGCCGTCAATGACCTGGCCGGGCAGGCCGATCGGGACAATTCGGGGGGTTACACCACATGGCTTCCGCAACGCAGTCGCCGCCCGTCGCTGCGGCGCCGCGGCGGGCGCAGGCCCCCGCGCCCGCCGCGGCGAGGCCGGGCCGTCTCGGGCCGCTGCGGATGCGCCAGGTCGTCCTGTGCGAACTGGCGGCCGCGGTACTGCTGGTGGGCTGGGTGATCGACCCCCTGATGCTGGTGCCCGCCGGGGTGGTCGCCGCGCTGCTCGTGCTGCTCGCGGTGGTGCGCAGGCACCGCCGCTCGCTGCCCGAGTGGCTGGGCACGGCCCTCGCGCTGCGCGCGCGTACCCGCAGGGCGGCCTCATTCGCGGTGCCCGGGGGCACGGAGCCGGGCCTCGCGCCCGCGGTCGAGTGCGATCCCGCGCTGCGCACGTACGCGTACGGCGCGCGCGACCGGCGGCCCGTCGGCATGGTCGGCGACGGGACGTTCCTGACGGCGGTGGTACGGGTCGAGTCGGACGGCACGGCGCTGCGCGCGGGGCGCGGGGTGCGCCCGCTGCCGGTCGCGCTGCTGCGCGAGGTGCTCGACTTCGACGGGATACGGCTGGAGTCGGCGCAGATCGTGCAGCACACGCAGCCCGCTCCCGCGCCGCACCTGCCGCAGCAGTCCATGGCGGCGCGCAACTACGGGCCGCTCCAGGCGCAGACGGGCTCGCCCGCCCTGCGGATCACCTGGGTGGCGCTGAAGCTCGACCCGGAGCTGTGTCCCGAGGCGGTGGCCGCGCGCGGCGGGGGTCTCGAAGGCGCACAGAAGTGCGTGGTACGGGCGGCCGACCAGCTCGCGAGCAGGCTGGCGGGCGCGGGGTTCAGCGCGACGGTGCTCAGCGAGCAGGAGCTCACCGGCGCGATCGCGGTCTCGACCTGCGCGAGCCCGCTGGCGCTCGCGCAGGCGGGCCGCGCGGGCGCGCAGCCGCGGCGCACCAGGGAGACGTCGCGGACCTGGCGGTGCGACGACCGCAGGCACACCACGTACTGGGTGGCGCGCTGGCCCGAACTCGGAAGCGGGGCCGCGTCGATGCCGAATCTGGTGGCGCTGCTGACGTCGGTGCCCGCGCTGGCGACGACGTTCAGTCTGTGCGTGGGCCGGGGCGAGCGGCAGGGCGTCACGGTCACCGGGCACGTCCGCGTGACCGGCCGCAGCGACGAGGAACTGGTCGCGTCGCGCCATGAGTTGGAGCGCGTCGCGCGCGGGGTGCGCACCTCGCTCGTGCGGCTCGACCGGGAGCAGGTGCCGGGCGTGCTGGCCACGCTGCCGCTGGGAGGTACGCGCTGATGTCCGCATCCGTACCGCCCGCGCAGCCGGGTTCCGCAGCGGGCCCGCCGCAGCAGCCCGTGCTCGGCATGCCGCTGCCGCCCCCGGCGCCGCGGGACCAGGCGCAGCCCGTGCCGCGGGCCCAGATCCCCGGCGCGTACGCGGGGCCCGCCGGCGGCAGACGAGGGCCGGGCCGCGCCCGGCGGCCCGCGCGGCAGGCGCAGGGCGGCAGGCCGCGCATCGGCTTCGGCCTGATCGGGCCGCGCAGGGAGCGCCACGTGCTCACGCTCGACCAACTGGAGTCGCTCGCCCTGCCCGTGGGGGACGACGGGGTGGTCATCGGCGTCGACGCGAACGGCAGGCCCGCAGTGCTCGGCATCAACCGGGCCACCGCGTACGACGTGACGCTGATCGGCGGGCTGTGGACCGCGCAGGTCCTCGCCCTGCGGGCGGCGGCCACCGGGGCGCGGGTCGCGGTGGAGACCGGGCGCACCCAGGCGTGGTCGGCGCTGGCGCAGGCTGCGGGCGGCGGGCAGCCGTGCGTCTCGCTGCACGACGTGGGGCGGGTGCCGCCGCAGGGCGCGTCGGCCGGCAGCCCTGTCGTGGTGGTGCGGGACTGCGGGATGCGGCCGCCGCGCGGGCGCGTGGTGTCGGGGCCCTGGCAGTCCGTCGTGACGCTGCTGCCCTATCTGAGCCCCGTGGCGCCCGGGCTGATGCGGAAGTCCGGCCTTGTCGGGGTGCAGCGGGTGTCGCCGGACGAGAGCGCGCAGATCGGCCGGATCATGGGGCTGCCGCAGGCGGAGACGGCGGCGCTGACGACGCTGGCCGACGGGGTCACGCTCTGGTGCACCGGGCGGGACCGGCAGTTCGTGATGACGCAGGCGACGGACGCGGAGACGGGGCTGCTGGGCTCGGCGCGCCGGATGGACTGAGGGCGTCCCTCCCCGGCTGGAGGGCGGGCGGCATGTGCCGTTTTTGTGGAGCCGTCCCGGGCCGTACGGCGCGCCGCGGCCGCCGGGCGGCCCGGCGGAGCGCCGGCCGAGTCGGCGGATATCCGGATTTGCGCCCCATCCGTATCCATCGAGGGCCCCGCGGCGCCCAGTTGAACGCACACCGTGACGTAACGGGTAGGCGTCCTGCGGGAGGTCTGCCCTGCCACTCGGGCGCGCGCGATGATTAGGGTGGGTGAAGCGCGGCAGGATCCTGCGGGCAGGCCGGTCGCGTCACCGGGGGAGAGCCGGGCGAACCGGACATCGGGCAGGACATCCGTCGCCCCCACCCATGACGGCACAAGGGTGCTCGACCACACCAGGAGGCAAAGTGAACGGCGATCGGGACGAGTTCCGCGGCGGCTGGAGCGTGCCGCCCGCGGACGATCAGTCCGACGCGGAGCCCGAGCTGACGGGTGAGTTCACCATCGACTACACCCCGCCCGCCTGGTACACGCAGAGCGCCTCGGGGGACGCGTCGGGCGGCGCGGCGGCCGAGCGGGGCACGGCCGCAGGCGGTGTCACTCCCCCGCCGCCGACCGGTGCGCCGGTCTCGGTGCCCGGCCTGCCCGCGGGGTACGAGCCCGGCGCTCCCGCGCCGCTGCCCGCCGACTGGTCGGCGGCGCCCGCGCAGGGCCCCGCGCAGCCGGAACCCGCGCCTCAGGCCCCCGCGGCGCCCGCCGCGCCTGCTGCCCCCGCGGCACCTTCCGCGCCACCCGCGCCCGCGGCACCCGCCGCACCCGCGCCGTCGGCACCGCCCGCCGCGGGCGGGACCCCCGCGTCGGGCGTCCCAACGGACGGCGGCGCGGGGGCGGCCGCCTCCGCCGCGGAGCCCGAGACGGCGCCTGGGCCCGCCGAGGGCGCCGGGGACGGGGCGGCGGAGTCCGCCGACGCCGCCAGCGGCGGACACGCTGTCCCCGCGGACGACGCGGAAGGCCCGCAGGCCCCGGAGGCCCGGAACGACGCGCACGGCGCGGAGCCGGGAGGCGGCGACGCCCCCGCCGAGCCGGCGCCCGCGCCCGCACCCGCGCCCGCACCCGCGCCCGCGCCCGCACCCGCCAGGGACTCGGGGGAGATCCCCGTCGCCCCGGCCGCCGCGGACACCGCCCCGCCCGCCGCCGCGCCGTGGACCCCGCCGCCCGCGCCCGGCGCCGGGCAGCCCGGCGGGCTGCCGCCGCTGCCGCCCGCCTACCAGCCGGCCGCGCCGGCCGCGCCCGCCGCGCCGCCGCAGTGGCCGGCGCAGCCGCAGGGCCCGGCGCAGCCGCCGGTACCCCCGCCCGCCGCGCCGGCGGCGCCCGGCTCATGGGGTCCTGGAGCGGACGGCGGCTACGGCTACCCGGCCGCCGCCCAGCAGCAGCCTGGCGGGTACGGCTTCCCGCAGGCGGGCAGCTACGGCTTCCCCCAGCCGGGGCAGCCGGGACAGCCGGGTGCGCCCGCCGCGCCCGTACCGCCGCAGGCGCAGCCAGGACCCGCCGCACCCCCGCAGGCCCCAGGTCCCCAGCAGCCGGCGGCGCAGCCGCTGCCCCAGCAGCCGGGGCCGCCCGTCGACCCGCGGGCCGGGACGGCCTGGCCCTCGCCGGTGGCGCACGACCACCGCGAGCGCTCGGTGCCCGGCGCGCCGCTCGGCTACACGGCGGCCGTGGAGCTCTCGTCCGACCGGCTGCTGCGCAACACCAAGCAGAAGCCCAAGAGCAACCGGAACCCGTCGGGCGGGCGGTTCAAGCTCGGCGGCAGGGCGGCCGAGGCCGACCGGATGCACAAGCTCGAACTCATCAGGACGCCCGTCCTCTCCTGCTACCGGATCGCCGTCATCAGCCTCAAGGGCGGTGTGGGCAAGACCACCACCACCACCGCGCTCGGCGCCACGCTCGCCACGGAGCGGCAGGACAAGATCCTCGCGATCGACGCCAACCCGGACGCGGGCACGCTCGGCCGCCGGGTGCGGCGCGAGACGGGCGCGACCATCCGCGACCTGGTACAGGCGATCCCGTACCTCAACAGCTACATGGACATCAGGCGCTTCACCTCGCAGGCGCCGTCCGGTCTTGAGATCATCGCGAACGACGTGGACCCCGCGGTCTCCACCACGTTCAACGACGAGGACTACCGCAGGGCGATCGACGTCCTCGGCAAGCAGTACCCGATCATCCTCACCGACTCGGGTACGGGCCTGCTGTACAGCGCGATGCGCGGCGTGCTGGACCTCGCCGACCAGCTGATCATCATCTCCACGCCGTCCGTGGACGGCGCGAGCAGCGCCTCCACGACGCTCGACTGGCTCTCCGCGCACGGGTACGCGGACCTGGTGCAGCGCTCCCTCACAGTGATCTCAGGGGTGCGCGAGACCGGCAAGATGATCAAGGTCGAGGACATCGTGCAGCACTTCGAGACGCGCTGCAGGGGCGTGGTCGTCGTGCCGTTCGACGAGCACCTGGCCGCCGGTGCCGAGCTGGACCTCGACATGATGCGGCCGAAGACGCGCGAGGCGTACTTCAACCTGTCCGCGCTGGTCGCCGAGGACTTCGTGCGGGCACAGCAGCAGCAGGGGCTGTGGACGGGCGCCGAGGGCAACAACCCGCCGCCGCAGGTGGCCCCGCCGATCCCGGGCCAGCAGCAGCCCTACGCCCAGCCGGGCGCCGTCCCGCCGCAGGGCCCGGGGCAGGTCTCGCCGTACGGCGCACCCTACGGCCAGGTGTACGGCTACCCGCCCCAGCAGCCGCCCGCCCCGCAGGCGCAGCCCGGCCAACCGCCGGCCTGGGGCCCGCCGCCCCCGCAGCAGCCGCAGCCGCAGGGCGAGGCGGAGCAGGAGGGCGCGGCGCCGCCGCCCGGCCGGCCGCAGCAGCCGCCGCGTTAGCGGCCCGGGGGCAGCGCAGATACGCCCCGCACGGCGGGAGCCGGGGGTCCGCACCCTGTTCGAGGCGCGGGCCCCCGGTCGAACGTCCGTACGAGCCCGGCCGCCCGGTGACGCGGCGCCGCGTCACCGGTCGTTGACCCGGCGTCAGCCCGCTGGTACACCTCGGCTCACCACCAGAAGCGGAACACGTCGTTCCGGTGGTCTGCTCCCCGTACCGAGCGAGTGATGACGCGAGGTCACCGGCCATGGCCCCACCAGCTCCCCCGCACCGCGCACGGCCGCGGCGCCGCGCGCCCCGCGTGCCGACGGCCGCGCTGGCCGCCGTGGGCCTGGTGACCGCCTGCCTCATCCCGTACGGCACCCCCTCGGCGGCGGCCCGGCAGGCGCACCCCGGCGGCGACGGTGGCCGCAGAGTGCTGACGGTCGCGGTCCGGCAGAGCGTGGACTCGCTCAGCCCGTTCCTCGCCCAGTCGCTCGTCTCCAGCACCATCCACCGCCTGGCGTACGAGTACCTGACGAACTACGACCCGCGCGACGGCCACGCGATCCCCGGTTTCGCCACCGCCTGGCACGCCTCCCCGGACAAGCTCACCTGGACGTACACGATCCGGCGGAACTCGACCTGGTCGGACGGGGTGCAGGCGACGGCGCGCGACGCGGCCTGGACGTTCCAAAAGATGATGACCGACCCGGCGGCCGCCACCGCGAACGGCAGCTTCACCGCCCATTTCGCGAAGGTCACCGCGCCCGACCCGGCCACCCTGGTCATCCGGCTGAAGAAGCCGCAGTCGAACATGGCCGCCCTCGACGTGCCGATCGTGCCCGAGCACGTCTGGAAGAAGGTCAAGGACTTCTCGGCCTTCAACAACGACACGCACTTCCCGATCGTCGGCAACGGCCCCTTCGTCGTCACCGCCTACAAGGTCGACCAGTACGTGAAACTGCGGCCCAACCCGTCGTTCTGGCGTGGCGCCCCCAGGTTCGACGAGCTGGACCTGAAGTACTACAAGGACGGCGACGCCGCGGTCGCCGCGCTGCGCAAGGGCGAGGTGTCGTTCGTCTCCGGTCTGACGCCCGCGCAGACCTCCGCCCTCGCGCACGCCCGCGACATCAAGGTCAACGACGCGCCGGGCAACCGCTTCTACGCCCTCGCCACCAACCCGGGCGCCCGCGCGGCGGACGGCCGCAGGATGGGCGACGGCAACCCGGCGCTGCTCGACCCTGCCGTGCGCAGGGCGCTGTTCGAGTCCGTCGACACCGGCCGCCTCGTCAGGACCGTCTTCCAGGGCCACGCGGCCGTCGGCCGCGGCTATCTGCCACCGCGCTTCGGCGCGTACTTCTGGCGGCCGTCCGCGCAGCAGCGCGTCCCCTACGACCCGGCGGCCGCGCGGGCGGAGCTGACGCGGGCCGGGTACCGCACCGACCGGCAGGGGCGGCGGCTCGGCAAGGACGGCAGGCCGCTGGAGTTCCGCATCCTGTGCCACGCCACCGACCCCAACGACAAGGCCGTCAGCCAGTACCTCAAGGAGTGGTGGGCGAAGCTGGGCATCGGGCTCGACGTCGAGTGCCTCGACAACGTCGGCGACCCCTGGCTCGCCGGGAACTACGACCTCGCCTTCGACGGCTGGTCCGTCAGCCCCGACCCGGACTACGTGCTCTCCATCCACACCTGCGGCGCGCTGCCCGCGACCCCGCACGCGAGCGGCGCCACCGACGACTTCATCTGCGACAGGACGTACGACCGGCTCTACGCGCGCCAGGCGGCCGAGTACGACCCGGCGAAGCGCGCCGCGCTGGTGAAGCGGATGGAGTCGCGGCTCTACGACACCGGCTACATGAACGTGCTCGCGTACCCCGACGCGATGGAGGCGTACCGCACCGACCAGATCGCCTCGATCGAGTCGATGCCGTCGTCGGGCGGCAACCTCTGGGGCCAGGACGGCTACTGGAGCTGGTGGTCGGCGGTGCCCGCGGCGGGCGCCGTGCACGCGGGGGCCGCGGGCGCCGGCCTGCCCGCCACCGGCACCCTGCTGGGGCTCACGGGCGCCGCGGCGCTGGCCGCCGGCCTCGCCGTGCTGTACGCGCTGCGCCGCCGGGCGACCGCCTACGACCGGGAGTAGCGGATGACCACTGCGACCAGCTCACCGCCCGTGCCCGGCGCAGACCCGCCGCACGCGCGGGAGGCCGTGCCAGGACACCGCGGCGCCGCGCTCGGCTACGCGCGCTACGGGGCGGGAAAGGCGGCGGGCGCGGCGGTCTCGCTGCTCGCCGTCCTCGTCACCAGCTTCTTCCTCTTCCGCGTGCTGTCCAGGGACCCCGTCAGGGCGATGACGCACGGCGCCCCGATGAGCGCGGCGCAGCAGGAGACGCTGCGCAGGCAGTTCGGGCTCGACCAGCCGCTGTGGCGGCAGTTCACCGGCTACTGCGCCGACGCGCTCCGGGGCGACCTGGGCACCTCGTACCAGTTCCACGCCCCGGTCGGCGAGCTCATCGCGGCGAAGCTGCCCGCGACGCTGCTGCTCACCGGCACGGCCGTGGTGCTGTACTCGGCGCTCGGGCTGTGGCTCGGCACCCGCGCCGCCTGGCGCAGCGGCGGGCGCGCCGACCGGGTCGGCACCGGTGTCGCACTGACGCTCTGGTCGGTGCCGTCGTTCTGGCTCGGGCTGCTGCTGGTGATCGTGTTCGGGGTGGGGCTCGGTCCTGTGCCCGGGCTGTTCCCGACCGGCGGCATGTCGTCCGGCGACACGGCGGGCCTCGCCCACGTCCTGGACGTCGCGCACCACATGGTGCTGCCCGTGCTGACGCTGGTCGCCGTGGGGTACGCCCAGACGCTGCTGGTGACCCGCTCGTCGCTGCTCGACGAAATGGGCGGCGACTATCTGACGACGGCGCGCGCCAAGGGGCTGCGGGACGCGGCCGTACGGCGCAGGCACGCGGTGCCCAACGCGCTGCTGCCCACGGTGACCATGGTCTTCATCAACCTGGGCTTCGTCGCCGCGGGTTCGATCCTGACGGAGACCGTGTTCTCCTGGCCCGGCCTCGGCCAACTGTTCTACCAGGCCCTGAGCGTGCCCGACCTGCCGCTCGTGCAGGGCCTGTTCGTGGTGTTCGCGGGAGCCATGATCCTGATGAACCTCGTCGCCGACCTGCTCTGTCCGCTTCTCGACCCCCGGGTGGGCCGATGACTCTCGCCGATACGCACCAGCAGGGGCCCGCCGGGCTGCCGCCGCGCAGGGCCCGGTACGCCGGGTCGCCCGCGTGGCAGCGGCGGCGGGCGGCAGCCGCCCGCTTCTGGCGCGGCTACCGCTCGCACCGCGCGGGCCTCGTGGGCCTCGCCGCCCTGGTGGTGATCGCGCTCGCGGCGGTGGCCGCGCCGCTGCTCGTCGGGGACGGCGTGCGCAGCGTAACGGCGGCCACGGGCGCGCCGCTCGCCGCGCCGAGCCAGGACCACCCGCTCGGCACCGACCAGTTCGGACGGTCGCTGCTCGGGCTGCTGGTGTGGGGCGCGCGGGTGTCGCTGGCGGTGGGGCTGCTCGCCGCGGCGCTCTCGGTGGCGATCGGCACGCTGGTGGGCGTCGTGGCCGGGCACTTCGGCGGCGCGCTCTCCACGGTCGCCATGCGGATCACCGACTGGTTCCTCGTGATGCCGACGCTGGTCCTCGCGATCGTCCTCGCGACGGTGATGTCGCGGTCGCTGTGGACGGTGGTCCTCGCGATCGGCGTGACGAGCTGGCCGACGACGGCCCGGCTGGTGCGGGCGCAGACCAGGGCCGTCGAGTCGCGCCCGTACGTCGAGCGGGCCAGGGCGCTGGGCGGCGGGCACCGGCACGTGATGGTGCGCCACGTCCTGCCGAACGTGCTGCCGCTGGTGCTCGCGCAGACCACGCTCGGCATCTCCACCGCGATCCTCACGGAGGCCACGCTCGCGTTCCTCGGCCTTGGCGACCCGACCGTCGTCTCCTGGGGCGGAATGCTCCAGGACGCGCGGGAGGCGGGCGCCGTGTCCTCCGGCGACTGGTGGTACCTCGCGCCCCCCGGCATCGCCGTCGCGCTGGTGGCGCTGGCGTTCACGCTGTGCGGGCGCGCGGTGGAGGCCGTGCTCGACCCCCGCCTCGGAGCGGGCGGATGACCGCGGCGCGGCGGGCGCAGGGCGCGCCCGAACTGCTGCGCGTCGAGGACCTGCGGGTGACCTACGGGACGGGCGACGCGGCCGTGCCCGCCGTGCGCGGCGTCGACCTGGCGCTGCCCGCGGGCGGCACGCTGGGCCTCGCGGGCGAGTCGGGGTGCGGCAAGTCGACGCTCGCGCTCGCGCTGCTGCGGCTGCTGCCGCCCGCCGCGCGGGTCACCGGCCGGGTCCTGCTGGACGGCGAGGACGTGCTCGCCATGCGGTGGGGGCGGCTGCGCGCGGTGCGGTGGGCGGGCGCGTCGATCGTCTTCCAGGGCGCGATGCACGCGCTCAACGCGGTGCACCGCGTCGGCGACCAGGTCGCGGAGCCGCTGCTCGTGCACGGCAGGGCGACGCCCGCGGCGGCCAGGCGGCGCGCGGGCGAGCTGCTCGAACAGGTGGGGCTGCCCGCGGCCCGCGCGAGCGCCCATCCGCACGAGCTGTCCGGCGGGCAGCGCCAGCGCGTGATGATCGCGATGGCGCTGGCCTGCGAGCCCCGGCTGGTGGTCGCGGACGAGCCGACGACCGCGCTCGACGTGATGATCCAGGCACAGGTGCTGCGGCTGATCGGCTCACTCGTCGCCGAACAGGGCATCGGGCTGCTGATGATCAGCCACGACCTGGCGGTCCTCGCGCGGACCTGCGACCGGCTCGCCGTGATGTACGCGGGGCGCGTCGTCGAGGAGGGCCCCGCTCGCGCGGTGCACGGGGCGGCGGCGCACCCGTACGGCAGGGCGCTCTCCGCGGCGTTCCCCCGCGTCGGGGACCCGGCGTCCCGGCGCGCGCCGCGCGGGCTGCCGGGCGACCCGCCCGACCCGGCGGCGCTGCCCGCCGGGTGCGCGTTCCACCCGCGCTGCCCGGTCGCGCTCCCCCGGTGCACACACGAGGACCAGCGGCTGCGGGCCGCGGGCGAGGACCGCAGCGCCGCCTGCGTACGAGTGGGAGAGTGAGCGATGGCCACGGCACCGGTCATGAAGGAGGCCCCTGCGGGCGGGGCCCTGCTGCGCGCCGACGCCCTCGCGGTCACCTACCCGGGGCGGCGCGGCGGCCCGCCGGCCCGCGCGGTCGACGGCGTCGACCTGGACGTCGGCAGGGGCGAGATCGTCGCGCTCGTCGGCGAGTCGGGGTGCGGCAAGACGACGCTGGCGCGCACCCTGCTCGGCCTGGTGCCGCCCACGGCGGGCCGGGTCGTCTTCGCGGGGGAGCCGCTCGGCTACGGGGCGCGGGCCCTCAAGGCGTACCGCAGGCGCGTCCAGCTGGTGCTCCAGGACCCGACGGGCGCGCTCAACCCGCGCCACACGGTGTACGACGCGGTCGCCGAGGGCCTGCGCATCCACGGCGGCGCAGGCGACGAGCGCACGGCCGTCGCCGAGGCGCTCGCGCGGGCCGGGCTGCGCCCGCCCGAGCGGTTCTTCCTGCGCTACCCGCACGAGCTGTCGGGCGGCCAGCGCCAGCGCGTCGTGATCGCGGGCGCGCTCGTGCTGCGCCCCGAGCTCCTCGTCGCCGACGAGCCGGTCGCCTCGCTCGACGCGTCGGTGCGCGGCGAGATCCTCGCCCTGCTGCTGTCGCTGCGCGACACGCTCGGCCTGTCCGCGCTCGTGGTCACCCACGACCTCGGCCTCGCGTGGAACATCGCGGACCGGGTCGCCGTCATGTACCTGGGCCGGATCGTGGAGGCAGGCCCGGTCGACGAGGTCCTCTCGGCGCCCCGCCACCCCTACACCAGGGCGCTGCTCTCGGTCCTGCCCGACTCCCCCGGGCCCCCGGCCGTCCTGACGGGCGAGCCCCCCGACCCGACGCGCGTCCCGCCGGGCTGCCGCTTCCACGCCCGCTGCGGGCTCCTCGCCGCCGCGGGCCCCGCCCGCCCCGAGACCGCCGCCGCCTGCCGCACCCGGCCCCTGCCCGTACTCCCCGGCCACGGACCCCACACGGCCGCCTGCCACTGGCCCGTCGCAGAACGCTAGACGCACCCCTCCAGCGCACGCCGCGCGCCGATCTCGGCCCGCAGGACGAACGCAGCAGCGAGGAGCACCTTCGCCCGCCTTGAGCATCTCGGCGAGGTAGCCCGCCTTGTAGTGCAGCGCCCTGTCGGCTTGGGAGCCGGTACTGCCCGCTCTTGACCCGGCGGTCCACCCGGCGTGCGGTCAGGCGGTGCCGTGGTCCGCGTCGTAGGCGGCGACGAGGTCGGCGCAGCGCTTGACGTCGCCCGCCATCGCTTCGAGGAGCGCGTCGACGGACTCGAACTTCTCCTGGCCGCGCACGTACGCGAGGAAGTCGACCGCGACGTGCAGCCCGTACAGGTCGAGCCCGACGCGGTCGATGGCGTACGCCTCGACGGTCCTGTCGACGCCCTCGAACTGCGGGTTGGTCCCGACGGACACGGCAGCCGGCATCCGCTCGCCCGCCGCGGTGAGCCAGCCCGCGTAGACGCCGTCCGCGGGGATCGCGGAGTGCGGGAGGGTCGCGACATTGGCCGTGGGGTAGCCGAGTTCGCGGCCGCGCTGCGCGCCCCGCACGACGACGCCCTCGACGCGGTGCGGCCTGCCGAGGATCTCCCGCGCGCCCTGGACGTCGCCCTCGGCGATCAGGCCCCGGGTCAGGGTGGAGGAGAAGGGCCGGCCGCCGCCCGCCTCCCCGGTGACCCGCAGGTCGACCACGTCGACCTCGTAGTCGTAGGTGGCGCCGAGCTCGGCCAGCACGTCGACATTGCCGGCGGCCCGGTGGCCGAAGCGGAAGTTCGGGCCCTCCACGACCAGGCGGGCGTGCAACTTGTCGACCAGGACCTTGACGATGAAGTCCGCGGGGGACAGCTTCGAGAACTCGACGGTGAACGGCAGGATCAGCACCGCGTCCACGCCGAGGTCCGCCATCAGCTCCGCCCTGCGGTGGTGGGGCGCGAGCAGCGGCGGATGGCTGCCGGGCCGCACGACCTCGCTCGGGTGCGGGTCGAAGGTCACCACGACGGACGGGACGCCGAGCTCGCGCGCCCGCTCGACGGTCCTGCCGATGATGAGCTGGTGCCCGCGGTGCACGCCGTCGTAGGAGCCGATGGTGACGACGCTGCGCCCCCAGTCCTGGGGGATGTCCTCCAAGCCACGCCAGCGCTGCACTGTGACCGCTCCTCGCCCGAAACTGTTCTGGTCCGTTGTCGACTAAGCATCCCCAAGACTGCCATGTCGCGGTACCCGGGGCCGAACGCGCCCCCGAGTGACCCCGCCGTCACTCCGGGCGCCCCCGTCCGCGGGGTGCGGGGACCCCGCCCGGCGGACAGATGGTCGCGTGGAGGGGGAGGAGCCGTGCGGCGGGCAGGCGCGACCCGCCCGCCCACGGGACGCACTCCGCGGGACCGGGAACGGCGCGCCTCCTCAAGGCGAGGCGGGCGCGCCGCACCGCTCAGCCGAAGACCGCCAGGCTCTTGGCCTTGCCCTTCTGCTCCTCCACCAGCGCGAGGAAGCGCCCGTCAGGACCGAACACCGCGACCGGCGAGGTCGGATGGGCGGGCATCTCCAGGCGTACGCCGTTCAGCAGCAGCTTCGCGCGCCGCTCGTCCACCTCCCAGCGGGCGAACGCGGCCCCTGCCGCCTCGGCGACCGGCATCACCGCAAGCTCCTCCTGGAGCTGGTCGAGGGTCTTCGCCGCGTCGATGCCGTACGGGCCGACGCGGGTCCTGCGCAGCGCCGTGAGGTGGCCGCCGACGCCGAGCCCCGCGCCGAGGTCCCTGGCGAGCGCCCTGATGTACGTGCCCGACGAGCAGACGACGGAGACGACCAGGTCGAGCACGGGCGTGCCGTCGTCGGCGACCGCGGGGCGCACGTCGTAGACGCGGAAGGAGGACACCGTCACCGGCCGGGCCGGGATGTCGAACTCCTCTCCCCCGCGCACCCGGGCGTACGACCGCTTCCCGTCGATCTTGATGGCGCTGACCTTGGAGGGCACCTGCATGATCGGCCCGGTCAGCTCGGCGACGCCCGCGTCGACGGCCTGCCTGGTGACGCCGGACGCGTCGGCGGACGCGGTGGTCTCGCCCTCGGCGTCGTCCGTGACCGTGGCCTGGCCGAGCCGGATCGTGCCGAGGTACTCCTTCTCGGTCAGCGCGAGGTGGCCGAGGAGCTTGGTGGCGCGCTCCACGCCGAGGACGAGGACGCCGGTGGCCATGGGGTCGAGGGTGCCGGCGTGGCCGACGCGGCGGGTCTTCGCGATCCCGCGCATCTTCGCCACGACGTCGTGCGAGGTGAAGCCCGACGGTTTGTCGACGATGACGAGGCCGTCGGGCGTCCGGTTCTGCTCGGTCATTCGGCGGCGGCACCGCCCGCCGCTTCGCCGTCCGCGCCGTCGCCTGCCCGCGACCCGGTCTCCGCCTCCGCCTCGTCGTCGTCCGGCTTGCGGTACGGGTCGGCGTCCCCCGCGTACGTCTTGCCGGTCGACACCTCGCGGACCTCGGCGTCCTTGGCGCGCGCCTTGTCGAGGAGGTCCTCGATGGTGCGGGCGTTGTCCGGGAGGGCGTCCGGCACGAACGCGAGCGTCGGGGTGAACCTGACGCCGGTCTGGCGGCCCACCTCGGAGCGCAGGACGCCCTTCGCGCTCTCCAGGGCCGCGGCGGAGGCCGCGCGCTCCTCGTCGTCGCCGTAGACCGTGTAGAAGACCGTGGCCTCCCGCAGGTCGCCGGTGACGCGGGCGTCCGTGATGGTCACGAAGCCGAGCCGCGGATCCTTGATGCGCCGGTCCAGGGTCTCCGCGACCACGACCTGGATGCGATCGGCCAGCTTGCGGGCCCGCGCGTTGTCGGTCACCGGTCGTCACTCTCTTCTTCTCGGTTGAACGGTTGGTTCGGTTCGGGCGGGACGGCCGGGGCAGGGGGCCGCCCGGCCGCGCACGGCGCGCTCAGTCGTCCTCGCCGTGGAGCCGCCGCCGCACGGACAGCAGTTCCACCTCGGGACGGGCCGCCACCAGGCGCTCGCAGCGGTCCAGCACGTCCGTGAGACGGGTCAGGTCCCCCGAGACGGCGGCGAGGCCGATCTCGGCCCTGCGGTGGAGGTTCTGGAGGCCCGTCTCCGCGACGCTCACCGCGTACGTGCGGTGCAGCTCCGCGACGATCGGGCGGACGACGGATCGCTTCTCCTTCAGCGACCGTACGTCGCCGAGCAGCAGATCGAAGGACAGGGTCCCCACATACATGCGCGTCCGGATGTCCCGCCGGTACGGGTTCGTGAGTGCCTGCCGCCGTGGCGACGGCGGCTGCCGCCGTGCCGGGCACGGCCGGGATCACCCGAACCGTACACGCGGCGGCCGGGGCCGTTCGACGGGGTTTCCCCCGCCGGACGGCCCCGGACCTCAGGTGCCGCGGGATGCCCGGGTCAGCCGCGCGGCTTCTCGCGCATCTCGTAGGTGGCGATGACGTCGTCGATCTTGATGTCGTTGAAGTTTCCGAGGTTGATACCGCCCTCGAAGCCTTCGCGGATCTCGGTGACGTCGTCCTTGAAGCGGCGCAGGCCCTCGATGTTGAGGTTCTCCGCGATGACCTTGCCGTCGCGGATGACCCTCGCCTTCGTGTTCCTGCGGACCTCGCCGGACCGGATGAGCACACCGGCGATGTTGCCCAGCTTGGACGAGCGGAAGATCTCGCGGATCTCCGCCGTGCCGAGCTCGGCCTCCTCGTACTCCGGCTTGAGCATGCCCTTGAGGGCCGACTCGATCTCCTCGATCGCCTGGTAGATGACCGAGTAGTACCGGACGTCCACGCCCTCGCGCTCGGCCATCTGCGCGGCACGCCCGGCGGCGCGCACATTGAAGCCGATCACGATGGCGTCGGAGCCCATCGCCAGGGAGATGTCGGACTCCGTGACCGCACCGACGCCGCGGTGCAGCACCCGGATGTCGACCTCCTCGCCGACGTCGAGCTGGAGCAGCGAGGACTCCAGGGCCTCGACGGAACCGGACGCGTCGCCCTTGATGATGAGGTTGAGTTCCTGCACGAGGCCCGCCTTGAGCGCCTCGTCCAGGTTCTCCAGGGAGAACCTGACACCCCTGCGGGCGAAGTTCGCGTTCCGCTCGCGGGCCGCGCGCTTCTCGGCGATCTGGCGTGCCGTGCGGTCCTCGTCGACGACGAGGAAGTTGTCGCCCGCACCCGGCACGTTGGTCAGACCGAGCACGAGGACCGGCGTCGACGGGGGCGCCTCCTCCACGTTGTTGCCGTTGTCGTCGAGCATCGCCCGGACGCGGCCGTACGCGTCGCCCGCGACCATCGTGTCGCCGACGCGCAGCGTGCCGCGCTGGACGAGCACGGTGGCGACGGCGCCGCGGCCACGGTCGAGGTGGGCCTCGATCGCGATGCCCTGCGCGTCCTGCTCCGGGTTGGCCCGCAGGTCGAGCGAGGCGTCCGCGGTCAGGACCACGGCCTCGAGCAGGCTGTCGATGTTCAGGCCCTGCTTGGCGGAGATGTCGACGAACATGGTGTCGCCGCCGTACTCCTCGGCCACCAGGCCGAACTCGGTGAGCTGGCCGCGCACCTTGGTCGGGTCGGCGCCCTCGACGTCGATCTTGTTGACCGCGACCACGATCGGCACGTCGGCCGCCTTGGCGTGGTTCAGCGCCTCGATCGTCTGGGGCATCACGCCGTCGTTGGCCGCGACCACCAGGATCGCGATGTCCGTGGACTTCGCACCGCGGGCACGCATGGCGGTGAACGCCTCGTGGCCCGGGGTGTCGATGAAGGTGATCTTGCGGTCTTCACCGTTGACGTCCGTCGTGACCTGGTAGGCACCGATGTGCTGCGTGATGCCGCCGGCCTCGCCCGCGACCACGTTGGTCTTGCGGATGGTGTCCAGCAGGCGGGTCTTGCCGTGGTCGACGTGGCCCATGACGGTGACCACCGGCGGCCGTGAGACCAGGGCCTCGTCGCCGCCCTCGTCCTCGCCGAACTCGATGTCGAAGGACTCCAGGAGCTCCCTGTCCTCCTCCTCCGGGCTGACGATCTCCAGCACGTAGTTCATCTCGTCGGCGAGCAGCTGGAGCGTCTCGTCGGAGACCGACTGGGTGGCCGTGACCATCTCGCCGAGGTTCATCATCACCGCGACGAGCGACGCCGGGTTGGCGTTGATCTTCTCGGCGAAGTCGGTGAGGGACGCACCGCGCGACAGGCGGACGCTCTGCCCGTTGCCGCGAGGCAGCATCACACCGCCGACCGACGGGGCCTGCATGGCCTCGTACTCCTGGCGCCTCTGCCGCTTCGACTTGCGGCCGCGCCGCGCGGGACCGCCGGGACGGCCGAACGCGCCCTGCGTGCCACCGCGGCCGCCGGGGCCGCCGGGACGCCCGCCGAAGCCGGGACGCCCGCCGCCGAAGCCGCCGCCGCCCGGACGCCCTGGAGCACCGCCGCCACCGCCGGGACGGCCGGCGAAGCCACCGCCACCGCCGCCGCCGGGACGACCCGCGAAGCCGGGACGGCCACCGCCGCCACCGCCGGGACGCCCGCCGCCGCCGGGACCGCGACCGCCGCCGGGACCGCCGCCGGGCCGCGGGCCCGCCGCCGGACGCTGCGGCATCATGCCGGGGTTCGGACGGTTGCCGCCGCCGGGACGGGGACCGCCTGCCGCGCCCTGGGGGCGGGGCATGCCGCCGGGCGTGGGCCTGCCGCCCTGGCCGCCGGGGGCCTGGGGACGGGGACCGCCCTGGCCCTGCGGACGGGGGCCCCCGGGGGCACCGGGGCCGCCGGGGCGCGGCGCGCCGCCGGGACGGGGCGCCTGCGGGCGCGCCATGCCGGTGGAGCCGCCGGACGTGAACGGGTTGTTGCCGGGACGCGGGCCCGCGGGCCGCGCACCGGGCCTTGCACCGCCCTGGCCGGGGCGCGGGGCGCCGGGGCGGCCGCCCTGGCGCTGGTCGCCGCCCTGCCGCTGGTCGCCCTGGCCGGGACGCGCGCCGGGGCGCGCCCCCTGGGCAGGGGACGGCGCGCCGGGCCGAGGCCCGGAGGCCGGGGGCGCGGGCGGTGCGGTGAACTCGGGCGCCGCGGGTGCCGCGGGCGCCGGCTTGGGGCCGGGGCGCGGGCCGGGAGCCGCAGGGCGCGGGGCCGCGGAGCCGGGCGCCTGGGGGGCGGGGGTGCTGCGCCGCGGGGCCTCGGCGGCGGCCGGCTTGGGGGCCGGTGCGCCGGGCTTCGGGGCGGCGGGCCGCTCCCCCGCGGGCTTGGCGCCGCCGGTCTGCGCCGGAGAGGGCGCGGCGGGCTTGGCAGGTGCGCTCTTGCGGGGCGCGGCGGGCTTGGCTGCGGACTTGCCGTTGCCGTTGCCCGACGGGCCCTGGAGCGCGTCGGTCAGCTTGCGTACTACGGGCGCCTCGATCGTCGACGACGCCGAACGGACGAATTCACCGAGTTCTTGGAGCTTGGCCATGACGACCTTGCTCTCCACGCCGAACTCCTTGGCGAGTTCGTATACCCGGACCTTAGCCACTTCGCTCCTTTTAGGTCCGGGTTACCGCCGGACCGTCGCTACTTCATGGGCGTACTCATCGCGTACTCATCGAGTGCTCATCGCAATCTCGACCTACTTCCGACTCGCGAGGTACCTGAACCGCACGGGGTCCCGTGCCGTACTTCATTGCTTCTTCCCTGCCGTGCCGTCCGTGCCCCCGGCCGCTTCGACGGTCCCGCGCAGCCGCGCGGTGTCGAGCGGTCCCTGAACCCGGAACGCCCGTGGGAAGGCCCGGCGGCGTACCGCCAGATCAAGGCATTCCGATACGGGATGCACGTACGCACCCCGGCCGGGCAGCGTACCGCGAAGATCCGGGACGCAGTGTCCCTGGACCGCCACGATGCGCAGCAGATCGTCCTTGGCCGCTCGCTCCCGGCACCCCACGCAGGTTCGCTCGGGGCAGGCGCGGTCGCTCGTCCGACCAGACACAGTCAAGTCTACCTCCCCACACCGATCTCATCCCTACGGGGCGGCCTTGCGCAAGGTGGCGGGCCGCCGCAGGCCGGGAGCCGTTCAGCCGCGGTCGGCGGACCCCGGCTCCGTGCCCTGCCCCGCGGGGGCCGAAGGGGTCCGCTCACCCTCCGGCTGCTCGGTGTCCGGCCTGATGTCGATGCGCCAGCCGGTGAGGCGGGCGGCGAGGCGGGCGTTCTGGCCCTCCTTGCCGATCGCCAGCGAGAGCTGGTAGTCGGGGACGGTGACCCGGGCGCTGCGGGCGGCGAGGTCGACGACCTCGACCTTGCTCACCCGGGCGGGCGACAGAGCGTTCGCCACCATCTCCGCCGGGTCGTCCGACCAGTCCACGATGTCGATCTTCTCGCCGTGCAGCTCGGCCATCACGTTGCGCACCCGGGTGCCCATCGGTCCGATGCAGGCGCCCTTGGCGTTGAGGCCGGAGCGGGTGGAGCGCACGGCGATCTTGGAGCGGTGGCCCGCCTCGCGGGCGATCGCGGTGATCTCGACCGAGCCGTCGGCGATCTCAGGGACCTCCAGCGCGAACAGCTTCTTGACCAGGTTCGGGTGGGTGCGCGAGAGCGTGACGGACGGGCCGCGCACGCCCTTGGCGACCCGGACGACGTACGTGCGCAGCCGCAGGCCGTGGGTGTACTCCTCGTCGGGGACCTGCTCCTGCACCGGCAGGATGGCCTCCAGCTTGTCGTCCAGCTTGACCAGGACGTTCTTCGGGTCCTTGCCCTGCTGGACCTGGCCGGCGACGATGTCGCCCTCGCGGCGCGCGTACTCGCCGAAGGTCACGTCGTTCTCGGCGTCCTTCAGGCGCTGCTGGATGACCTGGCGCGCGGTGGTCGCGGCGATCCGCCCGAAGTTCGACGGCGTGTCGTCGAACTCCCTGGCCTCCTGGCCCTCCTCCAGGTCGGCCGGGTCCTCGGTCGCCCACACGGTCACGTGACCGGTGTCGCGGCTCAGCTCGACCCTGGCGTGCCTGCGGCTGCCCTCGGTGCGGTGGTACGCGATGAGGAGGGCCGACTCGATCGCCTCGACCAGCAGCTCGAAGGGGATCTCCTTCTCATGTGCCAAGCCCTTCAGGAGCTTCACATCGATGTCCACGGCTACGCCTCCTCTGTGCTCTTGTCCTTGCGGTTGAACTCGACCTCCACGCGCGCCTTCGCGATCTCGGCGAAGGCGAGGCGGCGGGCGGTGGCCTTGCGGCCCTTCACGCCCGGCACCTCGGTGTCGAGTCCCTCGTCGTCCACGGAGAGGATGCGGGCCACGACCTCGCCGCCCTCCTGGAGCCTGAACCTGGCGAGCCTGCCCACGGCGCGCTCGTAGTGGCGGCGCTCGGTCAGCGGGCGCTCGGCCCCCGGCGAGGTCACCTCGAGCTGGTACTGCTCGTCGCCCAGCGGGTCGGCCTCGTCGAGCCGGGCGGAGACGGCGCGCGTCAGCTCGGCGACCGTGTCCAGGTCCACGCCCTCGTCCGAGTCGACGACGACCCGCAGCACGCGGTACCTGCCGGCCCTGGAGAGTTCGATCTCCTCCAGGTCGAGGCCCTCCGCGCCGACGAGCGGTTCCAGCAGACCCCGCAGCCTGTCGCTCTGAGTGGTGCTCATCCGGGTGACTCCTCGGCCGCGTGTGCTGTTGTCGTTCGTCTGTCGTTCGTCCTGGGGCCGGAACCGTGCCGGACCTGTCCGTCCCAAAGGGTATCCGGTCCGCAAGGGTGTTGCTGCCCACCTGCCCCCTACCGCGGGTACGCTCGCCTGCGAAGATCACCCGGCCCCGCGGGGGCGGGCGGTCGTCTCAAGTCCCGCCCGGCGGCCGCGGCGGGCCCGACGAGAGCGCCCGGGCAGGGCACTGGAGGCATACGTGGGGCGTACGGGCACGACGCGCAGACGGGCCCTGGCCGGCGCGGGAGCGGCCGCGGCGGCCGCCCTGCTCGCGGGGTGCACCGGCTCGGGGGACGGGTCGGTGGGGACGCGGCGCGGGACGGACGCGGCCGCGGCGCAGGCGGCGGCCCTGCGCACCCGCTCGGCGGCGACCAGCAGCTCCCTGCTCGACCGGTACGACGCCGTGCTGGCCCGCCATCCCGCCGAGTCCGCCAGGCTCGCGCCGCTGCGCGCGGCCGTGGCCGAGCATGTGAAGGCGCTGGCGGCGGGCTCGCCGTCGGCCGCGCCCTCCGCCTCGGGCACGGGCCGTCCTGCCGTGGCGGGCGCGAAGCACCCGGTGTCCGTGCCCGCGGATCCCGCAGCGGCGCTCAGCGGCCTCGCCGACGCGGAGCGGCAGGCCGCAAAGGAGCAGTCCGCCGCGCTGCTCGATGCGCCGCCCGAGCTGGCGCGGCTGCTGGCGTCGATCGCCGCGGCCTGCGCCGTCCACCAGTACCTGCTGTCCACGGGAGCCCGCCGATGAGCCGTGCACGCGCCGCCGCCGCGCAGGACCCCAAAGACGCGAAGGACAGCGCCCTGCTCGACGCCACCCAGGCCGCGCTGGAGGCCGAGCACGCGGCCGTGTACGGCTACGGCGTCGTGGGCGGGCGGGCGGCCGCCGACCGCAAGGCCGAGGCGAACGCCGCCTACGCGGCGCACCGCGCCAGGCGGGACGCGCTCACCCGGGCGGTGCGCGACCTGGGCGGCACGCCCAGGGCCGCGGCCGCCGCGTATGCGCTGCCGTTCCCGGTCACCGGGGCCGACTCCGCCGTGCGCCTCGCGGCGCAGCTGGAGGACAGGGTGGCGGACGTCTACGCGGACCTGGTCAGGGCGGGCCGGGGGGCCGTACGGGCCGACGCGGCGGGCGCGCTGAGCGGGGCGGCCGTGCGCGCGGCCCACTGGCGGGGCTCCGGCGTAGCCTTTCCGGGTCTCGCCGAACGGGCGTGACCGCCGCCGGTGCCGACCGGCAGGACTGCGGGGACGTATGGCTTTCGAACCGCCTCGGCGGCTGGTGGACGCGCTCACCGAGCGGTACGGCGCGCCCCGCGCCGACGCCTGGCTCGGGCGGCTGCCCGCGCTCGCTGCCGACGCGGTGGCCGCGCGCGGCCTGACGGTGGAGCGGCTGGTCGCGCCGGGCGGCAGGGACAGCCTGCTGCTGCTCGTGCGGCGGCCCGACGGCGCGCCCGCCGCGCTGAAGATCGCGCCGCCGTTCGCCGACCCCGGCGGCGAGCGGGCCGCGCTCGCCCACTGGAAGGGCTGGGGCGCCGTCGAGACGTACGACGCCGACGCCGACGCCGGCGGGCCGGGGGCGGGGGACGGCTCCGTGCTCATCGAGCGGCTGCGGCCCGAGGTGTCGCTGCGGTCCCTGCCGGACGCGAAGGCGCTGCTTGAGGCGGCCGGCACGATCCGCAGGCTGTGGGTCGACCCGCCGGAGGGCCACGGCTTCGAGACGGTCGAGGAGCGCACCGGGCGGCAGGCCGGGCCGATGCGCGCGGGCCGGGCGCCCGCGGTGCTGGTGGAGGCGGCGCTCGACGCGCGCGCCGCGATGGTCGGCTCGGCCGTCGACGAGGTGCTGCTGCACGGCGCGTTCCGGCAGGGCAAGGTCCTCGCGGGCGAGCGGGCGCCCTGGCTGGCCGTGGGTCCCGAGCCGGTGGTGGGCGAGCGCGCCTACGACCTGGCGCGGCCCGCGCGCGACCGGGTCGAGGACCTGGTCGCCTCGGAGTCGGGCGCCTCGTCGGCGCGGCGGCGGATGAACCGCCTCGCCGACTCGCTCGACGTGGACCGGGACAGGCTGCGGGCGTGGGCGCTGTTCCGGGCGGTGGAGTCGGCCACGCGGGCACTGGACGCGGGCCGCGGGCCGGCCGCCGAGGTCCTGCTGGAGTTCGCGAGCTGGCTCTGACGCCCCGGCTCCCCGCCGCCCGGGCGCGGCCGGGGCTCCGGGCCTCAGGCCGTCAGCGCTGCGACGGCCTCGGCGACCGTGAGCTCCTCGCGCTTGCCGGTGCGGCGGTCCTTGAGCTCGACGACGCCCTCCGCCGCGCGGCGGCCCGCGACCAGGATGGCGGGCACGCCGATCAGCTCGGCGTCGGTGAACTTCACGCCGGGCGAGACGCCGGCGCGCTCGTCCACCAGGACCCGCAGGCCCCGCGCCGCCAGCTGCTCGGCCGCGTCGAGCGCCAGCCCGGTCTGGGCCGCCTTGCCCGCGGCGACGACGTGCACGTCGGCGGGGGCGACCTCGCGCGGCCAGCACAGGCCCTGGGCGTCCGCGGTCTGCTCGGCGATCGCCGCGACGACGCGGGAGACGCCGAGGCCGTACGAGCCCATGGTGACCCGCACGGGCTTGCCGTCTTGGCCGAGCACGTCGAGCTTGAAGACGTCCGCGTACTTGCGGCCGAGCTGGAAGATGTGGCCGACCTCGATGGCCCGGTCGAGCGTGAGGCCCGCGCCGCAGGCGGGGCACGGGTCGCCGGGCTCGGCCACGACGACGTCCAGGTAGTCGTCGACCTCGAAGTCCCGGCCGCAGACCACGTCGCGCGCGTGGGTGTCGGGCTTGTTGGCGCCGGTGACCCACGCGGTGCCGGGCGCGACGCGCGGGTCGGCGAGGTAGCGGATGCCGAGGCCCTGCGGCCCCACGTAGCCGCGGACCAGGTCGGGCCTGCCGGCGAAGTCCTCGGCCGTGACGAGCTCGACCTCGGCGGGCGCGAGGTGCTCGCCGAGCTTGCCGAGGTCGACCTCGCGGTCGCCGGGCACGCCCACGGCGACGATCTCCCCGTCGACCTTCACCAGCAGGTTCTTCAGCGTCGCCGAGGCGGGCACGCCGAGGTGCGCGGCGAGCGCCTCGATGGTCGGGGTGTCGGGGGTGTCCAGCTCCTCGACCGGTCCTGGGGCCTCGGCAGGGGGCACGGCGGCGGTGAACCGCACGGCCTCGGTGTTGGCCGCGTAGTCGCAGGCGGGGCAGTCGGCGAAGGTGTCCTCGCCCGCGGCGGCGGGCGCGAGGAACTCCTCGGAAGCGGAGCCGCCCATCGCGCCGGAGACCGCGGAGACGATCCGGTAGTCGAGGCCGAGGCGGGCGAAGACCGCCTGGTACGCCTCGCGGTGCAGCGCGTACGAGGCGGCGAGGCCCTCGTCGGTGGTGTCGAAGGAGTACGAGTCCTTCATCAGGAACTCGCGGCCGCGCAGCACGCCGGAGCGGGGTCGGGCCTCGTCGCGGTACTTGGTCTGGATCTGGTAGAGCACGACCGGCAGGTCCTTGTAGGAGGTGCACTGGTCCTGGACGACCTGGGTGAAGACCTCCTCGTGGGTGGGCGCGAGGAGGTACTCGCCCTCCCTGCGGTCCCTGAGGCGGAACAGCAGGTCGCCGTACTCCTCGTAGCGGCCGCTCGCCTCGTACGCCTCCTTGGGCAGGAGCGCGGGCAGCAGCACCTCCTGGGCGCCGAAGGCGTCCATCTCCTCGCGGACGATCCTGGTCACGTTCTCCAGGACCCGTTTGCCGAGCGGCAGCCAGGTCCAGATCCCGGCGGAGCTGCGGCGCACGTATCCGGCCCGCACCAGGAGCTTGTGGCTGAGCGTCTCGGCGTCGGCCGGCTCCTCGCGCAGTGTCTTGGCCATCAGACGGGACATGCGCTGGACCTGGGACCGGGACATGAGGGGTTCTCCTGCGGTGCGGGGGCTGCGGGGCTGCGTCGCCGTGGGACCCCGGCGGTCTGCCGGGCGTCCGGCAGGAGCGTAACCGCGCGCCGCCGCCCGGCGTTAATCCGATTCCACGGGCGGCTGGGAGCGTCTGCGCAGCGGCAGGTGGGCCCCCATCACCGCGTACGGGCGGGGCGCGCCGGGGAAGTGGACCTGGCGGGCGAGGTCGCGGTAGCCGAGCGAGCGGTAGAGGCGGCGCGCCGGGCTCTCGATGTCGATGGCCGAGAGGATGGAGCGCGGCTGGGGCACCGCGTCGGTGATGGTGGTGATGAGGTCGCGGCCGATGCCGCGGGCCTGGAAGGAGGGGTGGACGTGCAGCTCGGTGATGGTGAACGAGTCGTCGAGCCAGCCTTCGAGCCCCTCGCGGCGCAGATACGGCTCGACCACGGTGGACCACCAGTGGGCGCGGTCGTTGGGCATGCCGTACACGAACCCGGCGAGCCGGCCCTCGGGGGTGGTGGCGCCGAGCGCGCGACAGCCCGGGTACATCAGGTGCCGCAGCACGATGTGGTGCCGTACGCCGATCTCCTCCTCGCTCAGGCCGAAGGCGAGTGCCTGCACGGCCAGCGCGTCGTCGACCCTGGCGACGAGGTCGAGGGGGCCCACCTGTACGTCCGGGGTCCGGGGGGCGTCCCCTGGGGTGATCGGCATGGACGGCAACCTACCGTCAGAACAGCACGCTCATGAAGGCGCCCACCTCGCGGAAGCCGACCCGCCGGTAGGAGGCGCGCGCGGGGACGTTGAAGTCGTTGACGTAGAGGCTGACGACGGGGGCCACGTCGGCGAGGGCGTAGCGTACGACGGCGGCCATGCCGGTCTCGGACAGGCCGCGGCCGCGGTAGGCGGGGTCGACCCAGACGCCCTGGATCTGGCAGGCGCGCGGGGTGGCGGCGCCGATCTCGGCCTTGAAGATCACCCGGCCGTCCTCGACGCGGGCGAAGGCCCGTCCCGAGCCGACGAGTTCGGCGACGCGCGCCTGGTAGAGCAGGCCGCCGTCCCCGGCCAGCGGGGAGACGCCGACCTCCTCGGTGAACATGGCGACGCACGCCGGCATCAGCGTGTCCATCTCGTTCTTGCGGATCCTGCGGACGTACGGGTCGGGCGCGACGCCGGGCGGGAGTTCCTCTGTGAGCATCAGCGGCTGGTTCTCGCGGACCTCGCGCGCGGGGCCCCAGCTGGGTTCGAGCAGCCGCCAGAGCTGGGCGGTCGGCCCCGCGGGGCCGACGATGGAGGAGCAGCGGCGGCCGGCCCTGCGGGCGCGGTCCGCGAAGGCGCGCACGGCCTCGGGGGTGGCGCAGACCGGTACCAGGTTGGCGCCGGAGTAGCACAGGGAGCGGAGCCTGCCGCCCTGGTACCAGCCCCACATCTCGCCGCCGAGCCGCCACGGGTCGAGGCCGGCGACGAGGACGCGCGAGGTCACGAACGCGTTCTCGACGGGCTCGCTCTCCAGGAGCTCCAGAGCCTCGGGGAGTTCGCTGGGTTCGAGGACCCGGGTGGTGGTCTGCGTCAACACGTGGGGGCCTCACCGTACGGTCTGCTTGTCTGCGCACTGTACCCGGCGGGCGGAGTGGCCGCCTCCTGCCGCCGGGGCGGCCGCGAAGCGGACGAGTCCCGCGACCGCCCTCGGCCGAGGGGGTGCGCGGGACTCGCGGGTGCCGCGGGGCCGGCGGTCAGCTCACGGAGACCTCGGGCTCGCCCGAGGCGATGCCGTCCTTCTCCATCTGCTCGGCGATCTTCATGGCCTCGTCGATCAGCGTCTCGACGATCTTGGACTCGGGCACGGTCTTGATGACCTCGCCCTTGACGAAGATCTGACCCTTGCCGTTGCCAGAGGCGACGCCGAGGTCGGCCTCGCGGGCCTCGCCGGGGCCGTTGACGACGCAGCCCATGACGGCGACGCGCAGCGGCACCTCCATGCCTTCGAGGCCCGCGGTCACCTGGTCGGCGAGCTTGTACACGTCCACCTGGGCTCGGCCGCAGGACGGGCAGGACACGATCTCGAGGCGGCGCTGGCGCAGCCCGAGCGACTCCAGAATCTGCGCGCCGACCTTGACCTCCTCGACCGGCGGCGCGGACAGGGAGACGCGGATGGTGTCGCCGATGCCCTCGCTGAGCAGGGCGCCGAAGGCGACGGCCGACTTGATGGTGCCCTGGAAGGCGGGGCCCGCCTCGGTCACGCCGAGGTGCAGGGGGTAGTCGCACTGCTGCGCGAGCAGCCGGTAGGCGTTGACCATGACGACCGGGTCGTTGTGCTTGACGGAGATCTTCAGGTCGCGGAAGTCGTGCTCCTCGAAGAGGGACGCCTCCCAGAGGGCGGACTCGGCGAGCGCCTCCGGCGTGGCCTTGCCGTACTTCTCCAGCAGCCGCTTGTCGAGGGAGCCCGCGTTGACGCCGATGCGGATCGGGGTGCCGGTCTCCTTCGCCGCCTTGGCGATCTCCCTGACCTTGTCGTCGAACTGCTTGATGTTGCCCGGGTTGACGCGGACCGCGGCGCATCCCGCGTCGATCGCCGCGAACACGTACTTCGGCTGGAAGTGGATGTCGGCGATGACGGGGATCTGGGACTTCTTCGCGATGGCGGGAAGCGCGTCCGCGTCGTCCTGCGTGGGGCAGGCGACCCGGACGATCTGGCAGCCGGACGCCGTGAGCTCCGCGATCTGCTGGAGCGTGGCGCCGACGTCCGAGGTGCGGGTGGTGGTCATCGACTGGACGGACACCGGCGCGTCACCGCCGACCGCGACAGAGCCGACGTGGATCTGACGGCTGACCCTGCGGTCGGCGAGCTTGACGGGAACGGAGGGCATTCCGAGAGAAATCGCAGTCATCTGCTGTGCAACCCCAAGTGTGGACCAGGTCCCGAGATCGGCGGGCTCCAGCACCTGAGATTACGCCACCGGATCCCCGGCGGTCACACCGCAGGGAAGTGTCACGGCGGCGGTGCGGCGGCCGGGTGTACGGCCGCCACACCGCGGGTGAACGGGCCCGCGGACCCGTTCATCAGGTGATCTTGACGGGGTTGACCACGTCGGCGATCAGGACGAGCGCGGTGAAGCAGACGAACACGCCCGCCACCACGTACGCCACCGGCATGAGCTTCGCCACGTCGAAGGGGCCGGGGTCGGGCCGGGAGAAGACGCGGGCGACATTGCGCCGCAGGGCCTCCCACAGGGCGCCCGCGATGTGCCCGCCGTCGAGCGGCAGCAGCGGGACCATGTTGAACAGGAACAGCGAGAGGTTGAACCCGGCGAGCAGGAACAGCATCATCGCGATCTGGCTCTCGGCCGGGACGTGCAGCGTCATCACCTCGCCGCCGATGCGGGCGGCGCCGACGACGCCGACCGGCGAGTCCGCGTCGCGCTGCTTGCCCTCGAAGGCGGCGCCCCACAGGCCGGGGATCTTGCTGGGCAGGTCGATGAGGCGGTCGACGCTGTCGCCGATCATGCCGCCCATCCGGTCGACCGACTGGCCGAACGTGAGCGGGACGATCTTCGTCTGGGCGGCGAAGCCGAGGTAGCCGGCGGCCTGGAACTTGCCGGGGACGACGTCTCCGTTGGCGTCCTTGCCGGCCACTATGTTCTTCAGCAGGTTCGCGTGGAGCACCTGCTCGTGGCCGTCGCGGCGGATGGTGAGGGTGGCGGGGCCGATGGTCTTGCGGATCTTGTCGGAGAGCGTGTTCCAGTCGTCGACCTTCTGGCCGTCGAAGGCGACGATGGTGTCGCCCTTGCGCAGCCCGGCCGCGGTGGCGGGCGAGACCGGGTCGCCCTTCTGACAGGTCTGGCGCTTGTCGCTCTGCGAGATCACGCACCTCTGGACGCCGCCGACCTCGGTGGTCTGGGTCTGGAAGCCGTAGCTCATCGCGACGCCGAAGAAGATCACCGCGGCGAGCACCAGGTTCATGAACGGGCCTGCGAACATCACGATCACGCGCTTCCACGGCTTGCGCGTGTAGAAGAGGCGGTGCTCGTCGCCCTCCTCCAGCTCCTCGAAGGCGGCGGAGCGCGCGTCCTCGATCATGCTGCGCCAGGGCGAGCTGGAGCGGGCCTCGATCCGGCCGTCGGGTCCCGGCGGGAACATCCCGATCATGCGGATGTAGCCGCCGAGCGGGATCGCCTTCACGCCGTACTCGGTGTCGCCCTTCTTGCGCGACCACACGGTCGGGCCGAAGCCGACCATGTACTGGGGCACCCTGATGCCGAACATCTTCGCGGTGGACAGGTGCCCGAACTCGTGGAAGGCGATGGAGAAGAGCAGGCCGACGGCGAACACCAGGATGCCGATGACCGTGAGAAGAATCGTCATGCGCGGGCCTCCGCCGTGGCCTTCCGTACGAGTTCCGTCGCCCGGGCGCGCGCCCAGGTCTCTGCTTCCAGGACGTCCGGGAGGGTCGGGTTCGTTCCACTGCCGGGGCCTTCGTGTTCACCGACGACCGCGGTGACGGTGTCCATGATGCCGTTGAACGGCAGCCGTCCGGCGAGGAACGCGTCGACGCACTCCTCGTTGGCGGCGTTGAACACCGCGGGCGCGGTACCGCCGAGTGCCCCGACGTGCCGGGCGAGGCCGACCGAGGGGAACGCCTCCGTGTCGAGCGGGAAGAACTCCCACGCCGACGCCTTCGTCCAGTCGAAGGCGGGGGCCGCGTCCGGGACGCGGGCGGGCCAGCCGAGGCCGATCGCGATGGGGCCCCGCATGTCGGGCGGGGTGGCCTGGGCGAGGGTGGAGCCGTCGGTGAACTCCACCATCGAGTGCACGTACGACTGGGGGTGCACGACGACCTCGATGCGCTCGAAGGGGATGTCGTACAGCAGGTGGGCCTCGATGACTTCCAGGCCCTTGTTGACGAGCGTCGCGGAGTTCACCGTGATGACCGGGCCCATGGCCCAGGTCGGGTGGGCGAGCGCGTCCTTCGGGGTGACGCCGGCCAGCTCGGCGCGGGTGCGGCCGCGGAAGGGGCCGCCCGAGGCGGTCACCACCAGCTTGCGCACGTCGGCCCTGGTGCCCGCGGCGACCGCCTGGAAGAGGGCCGCGTGCTCCGAGTCGACGGGGATGATCTGGCCGGGCTTGGCGAGGGCCTTCACCAGCGGCCCGCCGACGATGAGCGACTCCTTGTTGGCGAGCGCGAGGGTGCGGCCCGCCTCCAGCGCGGCGAGGGTCGGCGCGAGGCCGATGGAGCCCGTGATGCCGTTGAGGACGGTGTGGCAGGGGGACGCGGCGAGTTCGGTGGCCGCGCCGGGGCCCGCGAGGATCTCGGGCAGCGGCTCGCCCGCCCCGTACTCGGCCCGCAGGGCGTCCGTCAGCGCGGGCACGGCGTCCTCGCGCGCGACGGCGACCGCGGCGGGCCGCAGGCGGCGGGCCTGTTCGGCCAGCAGGGCGACGCGCCCGCCCGCTGCGGACAGCGCGGTGACCCGGAACCTGTCGGGGTTGCGCAGCACGAGGTCGATGGCCTGGGTGCCGATGGATCCCGTGGAGCCGAGGACGACGACGTCCCGGCGGCCTTCGGCCGGATCGAAGGCGATGTGGGGGTCCGCGAGAGGGGCTGGACTGTCGCTCATGGCACCCATTCTTGCCCCATTCGCCGTGCCCGCCGACAACCGAGGGGCGAGCGCCACCCGATCCGGGCCTTTCCCCGTGGTCAGCGGGGCGCACCCGGTGCGGCACCGGGGGCGCGGCGCCCCGCCGGGTCAGGCCTGCGCGTGCGGCTCGGCGTCCCAGGTGTCGCGCAGCGCGGCGAACGCCTCGTGGAAGCCGGGGAAGGTCTTGCGGACGCAGCCGGGGTCGTCGTACGTCATGCCGGGCGCGCGCAGCCCGGTGACGGCGAACGACATCACGATGCGGTGGTCGCCGTGGGTGGCGATCTCGGTGGCGCGCGGCGCGCCGGGCCGGATCTCGATCCAGTCGGGCCCTGTCGACACGTCGACTCCGAGGGCGCGCAGGTTCTCGGCGCAGGCGTCGAGGCGGTCGCACTCCTTCACCCGGGTGTTGGCGACGTCCTCGATGCGGACCGGGCCCTCGGCGTAGGGGGCGACGGCGGCGAGCGTCGGCATGGTGTCGGAGATGTCGCGCATGTTGACGGTGAGGCCTTGCAGCCGCCGGGGGCCGCGCACGGTGGTCGCGCCGTCCGCCCTGACGACCTCGGCGCCCATGCGCTCCAGCACGTCGACGAAGGCGGTGTCGCCCTGGAGGGCGTGGCGGCCGAGGCCGGGGACGGTGACCTCGCGGCCGGGGGAGAGCGCGGCGGCGGCGAAGAAGTAGCTCGCGGTGGAGGCGTCGGGCTCGATCTCGTACTCCACGGCGCGGTAGCCGCCGGGCGGGACGGTGAACCTGTTGCCCTCGCGTGTCACCCGCACGCCGAAGTCGCGCATCATCGCGAGGGTGATGTCGACGTAGGGCGCGGACACCAGCCGGGTCACGTCGATCGTCAGCCCCTCGTCGGTGAGCGGGCCGAGCATCAGCAGCGCGGTGAGGTACTGCGAGGACTCCCCCGCGTCGAGGATCAGAGGGCCGCCCTTGATGCCGTGGGCGTCGATGCGCAGCGGGTAGTGGCCCTCGCGCTCGCCGTGGGTGACGTCGACGCCGAGGTCGCGCAGGGCCCGGGTGAGCGGCCCGAGCGGCCTGCGCCGCATCTGCGCCGAGGCGTCGAAGCGGTACGAGCCGGACGGCGCGGCGGCGACCAGCGCGGGCAGGAAGCGCGCGGTGGTCGCGCCGTCCCTGCAGTACACGTCGGCCTCGGGCTCGCCCGGGCCCTCGGGGCGCCCGGCGATCCGCCAGATCCGGTCCCCGTCCTCCCGTACGACGCCGTACCCGAGCCGGGAAAGGCCCTCGGCGAACCCCTCGGAGTCGTCGGAGCGCAGGGGCCGCCGCAGCACCGTCTCGCCCCGCGCGGCGGCGGCGAGGAAGAGGGCGCGGGCGGTCACGGACTTGGAGCCGGGGATCTCGATGACGGTCACGGGCCCATTATTCCGCGCGTGCGTACGGGCCCGCCCGGAAGGGGCGGGCCCGCAGGGCGGCCGCTACAGGGCGAGGCCGGTGAGCACGAGGACGCGCTCGTAGGTGTAGTCGTCCATCGCGTAGCGCACGCCCTCCCGGCCGACGCCGGAGAGCTTGGCACCGCCGTAGGGCATCTGGTCGGCGCGGTACGAAGGGACGTCGCCGACGATCACGCCGCCGACCTCCAGCGCACGGTGCGCCCGGAACGCCGCCTGCACGTCATGGGTGAAGACCCCTGCCTGCAGGCCGTACTTGGAGTCGTTGACCGCAGCGAACGCGGCCTGCTCACCCGCCACCCTGCGCAGCGTCAGCACCGGCCCGAAGACCTCCTCACGCGCGAGCGTGGCGCCCTCCGGCACATCGGCCAGGACCGTGGGCGCGTAGGCGGCGCCGTCGCGCCTGCCGCCGGCCAGCACTCGCGCACCGGCCGCGACGGCCTCATCCACCCAGCCCTCCACCCGCCGGGCAGCGTCCTCACTGATCAACGGCCCCACATCGGTCGCCTCGTCCGCCGGATCACCGGTCACCTGCGCCCCCACCGCCGCCACCACCTTCTCCACCAGCCGGTCGTAGACGGCCGCATCGGCGATCACCCGCTGCACAGAAATGCAGGACTGCCCGCCCTGGTAGTTGGAGAACGTCGCGATCCGCCCCGCCGCCCACTCCAGATCCTCCTCCGAGGCATAGTCCGCCAGGACCACAGCCGCGCCGTTGCCGCCCAACTCCAGCGTGCAGTGCTTGCGCGGCACCGCATCCATGATCGAATACCCGACCCTCTCCGAGCCCGTGAAGGAGATGACCGGCAGCCGCTCGTCCTGCACCAGAACGGCCATCCGCTCGTTGGGCACCGGCAGCACCGACCACGACCCCGCCGGCAGATCGGTCCCGGCCAGCAGCTCACCCAGCAGCAGCGCGGACAACGGCGTCGCCGGCGCGGGCTTGAGAACGATGGGCACACCCGCCGCAAGGGCCGGGGCGATCTTGTGCGCGCACAGGTTCAACGGGAAGTTGAACGGGGCGATGCCCAGCACCGCACCCTTCGGGAAGCGCCGCGTCAACGCCAGCCGCCCGACGCCACCCGCATCCGTGTCCAGACGCTGAGCCTCACCGCCGTTGAAGCGCCGCGCCTCCTCCGCGGCGAAACGGAAGACGGAGACGGCCCTGCCGACCTCGCCACGCGCCCACTTCAACGGCTTGCCGCTCTCGTCCGAGATCAGCCGGGCGACCTCCTCCGCCCGCTCGCCGAGGCGGCGCGCGACGTGGTCGAGGGCGGCGGCCCGCACATGCGCGGGAGTGGCGGCGAAGACGGCCACGGCCGCGTGCGCGGCGGCGACGGCCTCCTCGACCTGCGCATCGGTCGGCACAGAGACCGCCCCGACCACGCGCCCGTCCCACGGGGACGTGACATCGAACGCGTCGTCGCCGGTGGCCCGACGGCCCGCGAGCCAGAAGGCGTGAGTGGAGGTCGACATGGAGTCCCGGCCCTTCCGAGTGACGTACGGCGGGCGGCGCGCCGGCCGCCTGCCTGACCTGACAGGCGGGCGTCCGCTGGACGCCCCCCGCCACACCGTAGGCCCGCGCGGGGACGCGGTCGCTTGGCCGCGGCGTAGTAGTGGACCTGGCGGCTTCTACGGTTTGGCGGGGCGCGGAGGCGGCCCGCTCCGTCCGTGCCGCTGGTGGGCGCGGCCGGGGCGGCGGCCTTCCGCTATACGGCCCGGGCCGTGGTCCCCGGCACCACCACCGTCCCCGCGGGCCACACGGTGATCGTCTCGCCGGCGCCCACCACTGCCGCGGCGCGCCTCTGACGCCCGTGCGGTGCTGAGGTGCCGGGAGGCGAGAGGGCCGGTGCGGAGGTGCGGCGAGAAAACCCGACGCAGTGGCGGTGGCGCGGGACGGCGGCGGAGCGAGGCCGCGGGCTACGCGGGGTCCTGCGGCGGGGCGGCCGCGTGCGCGGTCTGGCCCGCCGTGGCCTTCAGGGCGAGCCAGAGCTCCATCCGCACGTCGGGGTCGTCCAGCGAGCGGCCGAGGATCTCCTCGACGCGGCGCATGCGGTAGCGCAGGGTGTGCCGGTGGACGCCGAGGTCGGCGGCGGCCGCGTCCCACTGGCCGTGCCGGGACAGCCAGGCGCGCAGCGAGTCGACGAGGTCGCCGCGGCCCTTCGCGTCGTGCTCGCGCAGGGCGCGCAGCATGCCGTCGGCGAAGGCGCGTACCGCCTCGTCGGACAGGAGCGGCAGCAGGGAGCCGTCGGCGAGGTCCTCGTGCTCGACCAGCGCGCGGCGGCGGCGCCGCGCGACCGTGAGCGCCGCCTCGGCCTGCCGGTAGGCGGTGCCCGCCGCGATGGGGCCCGTCGGCGCCGACAGGCCGGTGACCACGCCCGCGTCCTCGGCCGACCGGTCCGCGTAGCCGGCGCACAGGACCGCCGCCGCGCCCTCGTCGACCACGATGGCGACCAGCCGCCCGGCCCCGTCGGGCACGAGGAGCACCGGCTCGCCGGCCCGGGTCGCCGCCGCTTCGAGGCCGCGGGCGAGCAGGTCGAGCGGCGCGTCGCCGCCCGGCTCGGCCGCCGGGTCCACGGCCTCGGCGGCCAGCAGCCTGAAGGGGGCGTCGAGCAGGGCTCCGTACAGGTCGCCCGCGACCGTACGGGCGTGCTCCGACTCGCCCGCGAGCAGCATCCGCAGCACGGCGGCCCCGAGCCGCTGCTCCGCCTCGCGCAGCGACCTGCTGCGCTCGGTGGTGAGGGTGAGCAGGGCGATGGCCGAGTGCACGGCGTAGCGCGCCGCGGTGCCTGGGGCGCCCGCCGTGCCCACGGCGAGGACGCCGCCGGGTCTGCGCCCGCTGCCGAGCGTCTGGAGCTCGACGCGGTCGCCGCTCTCGCCGCCCTCCGCGTCCGGGTCGCCCACGACGGAGCTGGTGTGCGGGCCGCGCAGCGCGAGCACCGCGGCGTCCTCGCAGAGGCGGGCCGCGCGGCGCGCGGCCCAGGCGGGCTCGGCCGCGACGACCGCGCCCGCCGGGTCGTACAGCGCGGCCCAGCCGTCGACGTGCGCGGCGAGCCGGGCCAGGAGCTCGGCGGGGCCCTCGGCGAGCGCGGCGCGCGTCAGGTCGCGCTGTGCCTCGAAGCCCTCGGTGACCGCCCGGTACTGGTCGGCCGCGACGGCCTCGGACACCGCCTTGCCGATGGCGATGAACGGCGTGCGGCGCGGCACTTCGAGCAGCGGCAGGTTCTCGGCGCGCGCCGCGTCGAGAAGCGCGGCGGGCACGTCGTCGTAGGTGACGCCGACAGCGAAGCCGAGGCCCGCGACGCCCGCGGCGGCGAGCCGCCGCACATAGCGGCGCATCGCGTCGGCGTCCGAGGCGGCCAGGTTGGTGGCGGTGACGAGCAGCAGCTCGCCGCCCTCCATGTACGGCACCGGGTCCACCAGCTCGCTGGCGTGCACCCAGCGCACGGGCACGTCGAGCCGGTCCTCACCGGCGCGCACGGAGAGCCTGAGCGCCGAGTGCTGGACGAGCGAGGCGAGGGTGGGCGGCATGCCCGAATGCTACGGCCTGTATGAAGGGCCTCGCCCGTTTGGGCCGCGATGTATG
Organism: Streptomyces sp. NPDC047002; assembly: GCF_040704505.1. Classification (NCBI taxonomy): domain Bacteria; kingdom Bacillati; phylum Actinomycetota; class Actinomycetes; order Kitasatosporales; family Streptomycetaceae; genus Streptomyces; species Streptomyces sp. NPDC047002. The sequence continues at coordinate 221,011 of NZ_JBEYWC010000005.1, read as the reverse complement.
AAGAACCCGGTGGTCGGGGGCCGCGGGACCGCGCCCGGTGCGGTCCGTTCGGTCGGTGCGCCCGGTCCGGCAGGTGCGCCCGGTCCGGCCCAGTGGGGCCGGTCCCCCGGTCCGGCCCGGGGGCCGTTCGGCCGCGGGCCCGACGCGGTCAGCCCCCGGCCGGGCACTCCGCGGCGGGTGCGCGCCCGGCGCGGCCGGCGGCGAGGCGGCGCAGGGCCGCGGCGAGGGCGAGGAGCAGCAGCCCGCACAGGGCGCCGCTCGCGACGACGTCCAGCGGCCAGTGGTAGCCGCGCAGCACGAGGCCCGTCGCCGTGGCCACCGTGAGCAGCGCCGCCGCGGGGACAGTGGCGCGGCGGCCCGCGTACGGCAGCAGCACGAGCGCCGCCGCTCCGTAGGCCACCATCGCCGTGGCCGTGTGGCCGGACGGGTAGTAGCCGGTGGCGTCCGTGAGGGGACCCCTGCGGTCCGTCCAGATCTTCAGCGGTACGACGAGGGCGGGCACCGCCGCCATCGTCAGCGCGCCCGCGAGGACCGGGGCGCGGGCGCCGCGCCACAGCGCCCAGGCGAGCGCGGCGGCCAGCACCGGCAGCGCGACCGGCATGGACCCGAGGTCGGAGAGCGCCTCCGCGAGGGCCCGCGGAGCGTGGCCCACGACGGCGCGGTCCAGCCGCTCGTCGGCACCGAGGAGCGGCCCGCGCACCAGGACCTGCCAGGTGCTCAGCGCGAAGGCCACGGCGTACAGCGCGGCGACGACGGCCCGCAGCCGTCCCGCGGGCATCCCGAGGGCCGCGGCGAGTGCGGAGAGGAAGGAGGTCGGCCGTCCCGGAACAGGGGGGGTGGTTCCGGGACGGCCGACGGGACCGGTACGCCGCGCGCCCCGGGGGGGTTGGAGCGCTCGGCCGTCCGATCGGTGAGGAGATCCGGGGCTCTCGGCCCCGGACACGTGCGCGGACGCACGCCCGGCCCTGAACTGGGGATGCCCCTGACCGGATTCGCCCGCGGTTTCCCGCGCGCGGGGTGTTTCTCTCATCTGCGGGAACAGTACGCCGCCCGCGTCACGCGGGACAGCCGCACCCCCATCCCGCCATCGCCCCCGCACACCTTCTTCACAGCGGTCCCCCGGACGGGGGAACGCCCCCGGGACTCAGAGTGCGGCGAGTGCCTGCTCGAGGATGTCGAGGCCCTCGGCCAGCAGGTCCTCGCCGATCACGAGCGGCGGCAGGAAGCGCAGGACGTTGCCGTAGGTGCCGCAGGTCAGCACGAGCAGGCCCTCCTGGTGGCAGGCCTTGGCGAGCGCGGCGGCCGCCTCGGGGGCGGGCTTCTTGGTGGCCCGGTCCTCCACCAGCTCGACCGCGATCATCGCGCCGCGCCCGCGCACGTCGCCGATCACGTCGTACTTCCCGGCCATCGCCGAGAGGCGGCCCTTCATGACCTCCTCGATGCGGCGGGCCCGCGCGGGCAGGTCGAGCTCCTTCATGGTCTCGATGGCGCCGAGCGCGGCGGCGCAGGCCACCGGGTTGCCGCCGTACGTGCCGCCGAGGCCGCTCGGGTGCGCGGCGTCCATGATCTCGGCGCGCCCGGTGACCGCGGCGAGCGGCAGGCCGCCCGCGATGCCCTTGGCTGTGGTGATCAGGTCGGGCACGACGCCCTCGTCCTCGCAGGCGAACCACTGCCCGGTGCGGCAGAAGCCGGACTGGATCTCGTCCGCGACGAACACGATCCCGTTGTCCTTCGCGAAGCGCGCGAGCGCGGGCAGGAAGCCCTTGGCCGGCTCGACGAAGCCGCCCTCGCCGAGGACGGGCTCGATGATGATCGCGGCGACGTTCCGCGCGCCGACCTGCTTGCTGATCTGGTCGATGGCCTGTGCCGACGCCTCGGGCCCGCAGTTCTCGGGCCCGGTCGGCCAGCGGTACGGGTACGCCATCGGCACCCGGTAGACCTCCGGCGCGAACGGGCCGAAGCCGTTCTTGTACGGCATGTTCTTCGCGGTCAGCGCCATCGTCAGGTTCGTACGGCCGTGGTAGGCGTGGTCGAAGACGACGACGGCCTGCCGCTTGGTGTACGAGCGGGCGATCTTCACCGCGTTCTCGACGGCCTCGGCGCCGGAGTTGAACAGCGCGGACTTCTTGGCGTGGTCGCCCGGCGTGAGCGCGGCGAGCTCCTCGCAGACCGCCACGTACTCCTCGTACGGGGTGACCATGAAGCAGGTGTGGGTGAAGTCCGCGAGCTGCGCGGAGGCGCGGCGCACGACGGCCTCGGCGCTCGACCCGACGGTCGTCACGGCGATGCCGGAGCCGAAGTCGATCAGCCGGTTGCCGTCCACGTCCTCCAGCACGCCCCCCGCGGCGCGTGCCGCGAAGACGGGCATGGTCGAACCCACGCCGGCCGCGACCGCGGCCGTGCGCCTGGCCTGCAACTCCTGCGACTTCGGCCCCGGGATGGCGGTGACGAGGCGGCGCTCCTGCGGGATGGCGGTCATGCGGGCTCCTGTGGGTCTGTCCCGACGCTGCATGGTGCTGGTCCGGGTTCGTGAGCAGATCCGTGTCTTCTCCGCAGGCTAGGGGCGCGGCGGCACGGTGGGCATGCTCCGTTCGGTAGTGCTCGGCGCGTGTCGTTGTCCGTGGCGTCCATGGCGGGCCCGGGGCCCGCCGCCGGGCTCCTTGCCGGTGCACGCGGCCGGCAAACCGGCAGGTGGGACACCCCGGGCGCGCAGAACGGTGAACTCCCCGTGCAGGGGCACTAGATTGACGGGTGCACAGAGCGGTCCTGGCTGGTCAGGGGGCAGGGTGAGTATGGAATCCGACGGTACGCACGACCCACGGGGCACACGCGCCACGCCCGTGCCCCGTCCGGCGGCGCCTCCCCCGCCGCCGCCCGCTGCCCCGCCGACCGCAGGCACCACGCCCCCGCAGGGCGCCCCCCACCCGCCGCCCGCGCCCGGGTACGCCCCGACCACGGGCCCCACGCTGCGGGACTGGCTGCACACCCCGCGCCGCTCCGACGGCCCCGGCACCTGGGCGTACGGGCACAGGCCGCGGCCCGCGGTGGAGCCGGAGCTGACACCGGTGCGGCAGCTCGCGGTGGGGGCGGGGATCTCGCTGCTGGTGGGGGTCCTGCTGTGGTCGCTGCTCTGGAACCGCTATCTGGGCGGGTTCTGGCTGTGGCCGCTTGAGGCCCTCACCCCTGACGCGTGGTTCACCGACGGCTCGTCCACGACCGCGACGGTGGTCGCCTACCTCTACTACGCGATCGTCATCGCGATCCTCGCCGTCGTGTTCGGCCGTCTCGGTCGCTGGCCCGAGCTGCTGCGGCGGGTCTTCGGGCGGCGGCAGCAGCCGCGGGGTGAGGAGGCGAAGGCCGACGCGCCGCCGCCGCCCGAGAGCGACCTCGCCGAGTGGCCCGAGCTGCGGGCGGCGGGGCAGGGTGAGCTGGCGGGGCGGCTCGCGGCCGAGGTGCGCGAGGGGCGGATGAACGACGTCGACTTCACCCGTATCCGCCGGGCCTGGAGCTCGGTGCGGGTCGACCCGTCCCGCCTTGCGGCGTTCGCCGACGCGGTGCGGCGGGACGGCGCAGGGGCCTGCGTGCACCCCTCGGGTGGGCGGGACCTGCCGGTCAGGGCGGCGCGGCACGACCTGCTCACCCGTCAGGTACGGCTCGGCACGGTGCAGGACGGCGAGCGCAACCCGTACGCCAGGCGCGGCACGGGCCTCGCGCTCGATCCTGGGCTGCTCGGCACCTCGCTGCTCGCGGTCGGCCCGCCGGGCGCGGGCAAGACGCGGGCGCTGGTGCGGCCCGTGGTGGAGTCGCTCTCCCTCCAGGCGCTCGCCGGGCAGGCGGCCGTCGTCGCGGTGTGCGCGGCGGGCACGCGGCTGGGCGCCGACGCGGCGTTCGACGTCGTGGTGCGGCTCGGCGACCCCGACTCGCTGTACGACCTGGACCTGTACGGCGGGGCCGCCGACCCGGACGAGGCGGCGGCCGTACTGGCCGAGGGGCTGGTCGGGGATCTCGCGGACACGGACAGCAGGCGGGCCGCGACGGCGCTCGCCCAGCTGCTCGGCCCGTTCGCGGCGGCCCACGGCCGCCTGCCGACCGTGCCGGAGCTGCGGGAGCTGCTCGACGGGACGCCGGAGGCGCTGGCGGCGCTGCGGGCGGCGCTTGACGCGGGCGGCCACCGGGCGATGGCACGCGAACTGGACGCGCGCGAGCGCCAGTCCGCCGCGCCGGGCGATCCCGGGCGGGCGCTCGCCGACCGTGTCGCGCTGCTCGACCGGCCCGCGTTCGCGGAGTTCTTCGACACGACGGGCAGGACGCGGCTGTTCTCGCTGCGGACGCTCGAGCACCCGCTGCGGGTGCGGATCGACCTGCCCGAGCGGGGCCACGCGGAGGCGTCGCGGCTGCTCGCGCGGCTGGTGCTGGCGCAGTTCACGGCCGGTGCGGCCGCGCGCACGGACCACTCGCTGTTCGCGTGCCTCGTCCTGGACGACGCCACCCGCACCCTCACGGCGGAGACGCTGCGCGGGGTGCAGCGGCTGCGGTCGGTGAACGCGGGCGCGGTGCTGACGCTGCGGACCCTGGACGACGTGCCGGAGTCGCTGCACACTGCGCTGCTCGGCGCGGTCGGCTGCCGGATGGCGTTCGCCGGGGTCACGACCTGGGACGGCAAGCGGTTCGCGGAGGCGTGGGGCACTGAGTGGGTGGAGACGAAGGTGGTCACGCAGCGCACGGTCTTCGCGGACCAGCCGCTGACCCGGGCCATCCACTCGTTCCGCAAGATGGTCACGGGCAAGGCCGTCACCACGGACGCGGTGACGGTGCGCCAGGTGGAGCGGGAGCGCTGGTCGGCCTCCGACCTGGCGCACACGGTGCCCGCGGGGCACGCCGTACTCTCGCTGCGCACGGTGGGCGGGGAGCACGCGCCGCCGCTCCTGGTGGACCTGCGGGGCTGAGCGCGGGGCGGGTCTGCGGGCCGCCGCCCCGCGCTCGGCCCCTGGCGGTCACCCGAAGTACGCGTCGAAGGTGTCGGCGAAGGCGTTCTTGCCGAAGACGTCCCAGTTCACCGACCAGGCCATCAGGCCGCGCAGGCCGGGCCAGGTGCCGTGCGGGGTGTACGCGCCGCAGGAGGTGCCCTTGGTCAGGCAGTCGAGGGTGCTCGTGACGGCGGAGGAGTCGATGTAGCCGCCGCCCGCGTTGACGGAGGCGGGCAGGCCGATCGCCACCTGGCCGGGGCGGAGCGCGGGGAAGACGCGGGAGGTGTCGCCCGCCACCGGGAAGCCGGTGAGCAGCATGTCCGTCATCGCGATGGGGAAGTCGGCGCCGCCCATGGAGTGGTACTGGTTGTCGAGCCCCATGATGGGCCCGGAGTTGTAGTCCTGGACCGTGAGCAGGGTGAGGTCGTCGCGCAGCGCGTAGATGACGGGCAGGTAGGCGCCGGAGCGCGGGTCCTGGGTGCCGGACGCCCCCGCGCCGTAGAACTGGTAGCCGAGTTGGACGAAGAAGGTCTCGGGCGCCATGGTCAGGGTGAAGCCGCTGCCGTAGTGGGACTTGAGCGTCTTCAGCGCCGAGATGAGGTTGACGATCGCGGGGGTCGTGGGGGCGCGGAAGTCGTTGTCGCCGGGGTCGAGGGAGAGCGAGTCGTTCTCGAAGTCGATGTCGACGCCGTCGAGTCCGTAGGTGTCGATGATCTTCGAGACGGAGGCGACGAAGGCGTCCCTGGCCGCGGTGGTGGTGAGCTGCACCTTGCCGTTGGCGCCGCCGATCGACACGAGCACCTTCTTGCCCTCGGCCTGCTTGGCCTTGACCGCCGCCTTGAAGGCGTCGGCGGACTCGACGCCGGGGCACTCGCTCGTCGGGCAGAGGCTGAAGTCGATCTGGCCGGAGGTGGGCGAGGTCGGCTCGGCGAAGGCCAGGTCGATGACGTCCCAGGAGTCGGGGACGTCGGCGAGCGGGATGTAGCCGGAGCCGTTGGCGAAGCTCGCGTGCACGTAGCCGACGAGGGCGTGGGAGGGGAGTTCGGCGGCGGGCGCGGCCGCTGCGTGCGCGGGCGGGGCCGCGCCGGCGGTCTGGGAGGCGGCGACGAGGCCGCCTGCCGTGAGCAGTGCCGTCGCGCATGCCGCGACGAGCCGGGTGTAGGGGGAGCGCCGCTTGGTGGGGTCCACGAGTGCCTCCGGTGGAGCGGGTGGGGGGACGGAGCGGCGCCGAGCGCGGGACGCGTGTCCTTGCAGGGGCCATCCATGGCGTGATCCCGACAAGATGGTCCAGACCAATACCCTTGTCAAGACTCCCCGTCGGTCCACGGCCCGCCGCCCTGGCCCTCTCCGCGGTCGGCGGGACGCCCCCGTGCCCCCTCCTCCGGCGCCTCGGTCCCCGCCGACTCGGCGAGGCTCGCCGCGGCCTCGTGCATGGCGAGTTCGAGGACGGCGGGGTCGGTGAGCGTGCCCGAGCCGTCCGGTGCGACGAGCCAGCGCATCCCCGCCGATCCGCGGCCCGGGTGCGGGACGACGACCCAGGTGCCGCGGCCCGCCCCGCGCACCCCGGTGCCGAGCCAGCGCGCGGCCGTGCCGGGCGGCACGAAGAACCAGGTGCGGTCCTCGCCCGGGTCGGTGAGCACGGGCCCTGGCCGCGGGACCAGCCGCGCCAGCACGTCGAGCGTGCCGCGGCCGAGTTCCGCGGGGAGCATCAGCACGTCCCAGCGGCGCCCGGCGGGCAGCAGGGCCACGCCTGCCGGATTGCGCTCCCACTCCCAGCGGCACACCGCGGGATCGGGCGCCGCCGACGCGAGCCACTCCACCGCGCTCCTCGTGCCAGAGGTCCCACCCGAGTCAGCCATCCGCCCCGTCTCCCCTTCTCGTCTGTCGTCCGGTACGCACACCGCGCGGTCGGCGCGGTGCCTGGACGTCGTGTCCTCAAGGGAGAGAGCGGGGTGGGGCGCTGGTATGACGCGGGTTCGGCGACGGATGACGGATGTTTTCCGGTGATCTGGATCACGCGCACGTCAGTACCGGCACCGGCCGGCCTCGGCGCACCGGGGCCCGGGCAGGACCGGCGCCGCGGTCGCGGGCTCTGGTCGGCGCCGCCGGACGGGGGCTCAGCTGTCGAAGCCGAGGCCGAGGCGGTCGAGGGTGCGCAGCCACAGGTTGCGTCGGCCGGCCGTCGCGTCCGCGCGGGCCAGCGACCACTTGGTGAGGCCGATCCCGGCCCATGCCAGGGGCTCGGGCGGGAAGGGCACCGGCCTGCGCCGCACCATCTCAAGACCGGTGCGCTCGGTGGGCTCGCCGGAGAGCAGGTCGAGCATGACGTCGGCGCCGAACCTGGTCGCGCCGACGCCGAGGCCGGTGAAGCCCGCCGCGTAGGCGACGCGCCCCTGGTGCGCGGTGCCGTAGAAGGCGGCGAAGCGGGTGCAGGTGTCGATGGCGCCGCCCCAGGCGTGGCTGAAGCGGACGCCTTCGAGCTGCGGGAAGCAGCGGAAGAAGTGCGTGGCGAGCTTCAGGAACGTCTCGGGGCGCTGGTCGCGGCCGGCGTCGAGCCGCCCGCCGAAGGGGTAGACCGCGTCGTAGCCGCCCCACAGGACGCGGTTGTCCGCGGTCAGCCGGAAGTAGTGGAACTGGTTGGCGCTGTCGCCGAGCCCCTGCCGGCCGCGCCAGCCGACCGAGGCGAGCTGCGCGGGCGTGAGGGGCTCGGTCACCAGCGCGTAGTCGTAGACCGGGACGGTGTACGGGCGGACGCGGCGCAGCAGCGAGGGGAAGACGTTGGTGCCGAGCGCGGCCTGCCGGGCGCCGATCGCGCCGTACGGGGTGCGCACGGCGACGCCCGCGCCGGAGCGCGCGAGGGCGAGGCCCGGCGTGTTCTCGTAGATCCTGACGCCGAGTCCGAGGCAGGCGCGCTTGAGGCCCCAGGCGAGGGCGGCCGGGTTGACGAGGGCGACACCGCGCCGGTCCTGGAGCCCGCCGAGGAAGGTGGGCGAGTCGACCTCGGCGCGTACGGCGTCCCGGTCGAGGAGTTCGAGGCCGGTGATGCCCGCCGCCTCCGCCTCGTCCTTCAGCGCGGCGAGCTCCGCGAGCTGGTGGGGCGCGGTGGCGACGTCGATCTCGCCGGTGCGCTCGAAGTGGCAGTCGATGCCGTGGCGGGCGACGGCGCCCTCGATGGCGTCGAGGTTGCGCGCCCCCAGCTCCTCCAGGGCGCGCAGTTCACCGGGCCAGCGGGCGAGCCCGTTGGGCAGGCCGTGGGTGAGGGAGGCGGCGCAGAAGCCGCCGTTGCGGCCGGACGCCGCCCAGGCCACCTCGCGGCCCTCGATGAGGACGACGTCGCGGCCCGGGTCGCGCTCCTTGGCGATCAGCGCGGTCCACAGGCCGCTGTAGCCGCCGCCGACGACCAGCAGGTCGCACCGCTCCGCGCCGGTGAGCGCGGGGAGCGCGGCGGGCCTGCCGGGGTCGTCGAGCCAGTACGGCACGGGCCTGGCGTCCGCGAGGGACGCGGCGGCCGAGCGTGCGGCGTGCGCGGTGTCCGTGGCTCCCTGGGTCATCTCTGGCAGCTCCTTCCTGGCGCCGGCGGTCAGGACGCGGCCCTGGCACGCCGGCGGCTGACGGCCTGGCCGGCGACGACGACCAGTACGGCGATGATGAACATCGCCGTGCCGATCACGTTGATCTGCACCGGCGTGCCGCGCTGCGCCGAGCCCCAGACGAACATGGGGAAGGTCACCGTGGAGCCGGCGTTGAAGTTGGTGATGATGAAGTCGTCGAATGAGAGCGCGAAGGACAGCAGCGCGCCCGCGACGATGCCGGGCGCCGCGATCGGCAGCGTCACCCGCAGGAAGGTCTGCACGGGGCCCGCGTACAGGTCGCGCGCGGCCTCTTCGAGACGCGGGTCCATGGACATCACGCGCGCCTTCACGGCGACGACGACGAAGCTCATGCAGAACATGATGTGGGCGATGAGGATGGTCCAGAAGCCCAGCTGGACGCCGAGGTTGAGGAAGAGGGTCAGCAGCGAGGCGGCCATCACCACCTCGGGCATCGCCATCGGCAGGAAGATCAGCGAGTTGACCGGCCCCCGCCCGTGGAAGCGGTGCCTGACGAGGGCGAAGACGATCATCGTGCCGAGCAGGGTCGCGCCCATCGTCGCGTACACGGCGATCTGGAGGGAGAGGCCGAGCGAGCCGCACAGGCCGGCGGCGCCGCACGGCGACTTCCACGCGTCGAGGGAGAAGTGGTTCCACGAGTAGTTGAACCGGCCGGTGGGCTTGTTGAAGGAGAAGACCAGCACGACGGCGTTGGGCAGGACCAGGTAGGCCAGTGTGAGCAGGCCCGCGATCACCACCAGGTGCCGCCGCAGGGCGCGCAGCGCGGTCGTCACAGCAGTTCCTCCGTTCCCGCCCGGCGGATGTAGAGGGTGACCACGAGGAGGACGACCGCCATGAGGATGAAGGACAGCGCGGCGGCGGCCGGGTAGTCGAGCACGGTGAGGAACTGCGACTGGATGACGCTGCCGATCATCTTGGTGTCGGCGGAGCCGAGCAGCTGCGCGTTGACGTAGTCGCCGCTCGCCGGGATGAACGTCAGCAGGGTGCCGGAGACGACGCCGGGCAGCGACATCGGAAAGGTCACCTTGCGGAAGGTGGTCAGGGGCGCCGCGTACAGGTCGCCCGCGGCCTCGTGCAGCCGGTGGTCGATGCGTTCGAGCGAGGTGTAGAGCGGCAGGATCATGAACGGCAGGAAGTTGTAGGTGAGTCCGGTGACGACGGCGAGCGGGGTGGCGAGCAGCCGGTCGCCGCTGGTCCAGCCGAGGGCGTTGGTCAGGTCGAGTACGTGCGCCGAGTTCAGCAGCGCCACCACGGGCCCGCCGTCGGCGAGGATCGTCTTCCACGCCAGGGTGCGGATCAGGAAGCTGGTGAAGAACGGCGCGATGACGAGGACGAGCAGCAGGTTGCGGTAGCGCCCGCCACGGAAGGCGATGAGGTAGGCGAGCGGGTAGCCCGCCGCCAGGCACAGCAGGGTCGCGACGGCGGCGTACAGCAGGGAGCGCAGGAACTGCGGGTAGTACAGCTGGAGCGCGTCCCAGTACGTCTGGACGTGCCAGGTGACGCGGAAGCCCTCTTCGAGCGAGCCGGTCTGCACGGACGTGGACGCCTGGTAGACGAGCGGGACGACGAAGAACACGAGCAGCCACAGGACGCCGGGCAGCAGCAGCCAGTACGGTACGAGCCGCTTGCGGCGCGGTGTGCGGCGCGCCGCGGGCTCGTCGGCTGGGGGCGCCGCCGGTGCAGGGGGCGCCGTCGCTGCGGTCATGCGGCTCCCCCTTCGCCCGCGGTGATGTCCTGGTCGGCGCCGAGCCCGAAGGTGTGGTCGGGGTTCCAGTGCAGGACGACGTCGGCGCCCGGCGCGAGGCGGCCGTCGCGCTCGATGTTCTGCGCGTACACCTCAAGGCCCTGGCCTGCGGGGCTGTCGACGACGTACTGGGTGGAGACGCCGATGAAGCTCGCGCCCGTGATGCGCCCTGGCACGCGGTTGCGGCCCTCGGGCACGGTCTCCGCGTCGTCCGCGTGGGTGAGGGTGATCTTCTCGGGCCGCACGCCGACGAGGACCTTGCCGCCGGTGGCGGTGGGGGCGGTGCAGCGGCCCGCGGGCAGCGTGAGCTTGCAGCCGCCGCCTGAGACGGTCAGGCCCGTGCCGTCGGCGCCGAGGACCTCGGTCTCGATCAGGTTGGAGGTGCCGAGGAAGTTCGCGACGAACGTCGTGCGCGGGTTCTCGTACAGCTCGCCCGGGGTGCCGAGCTGCTCGACGCGGCCCGCGCTCATCACCGCGATGGTGTCGGCCATCGTCATGGCCTCCTCCTGGTCGTGGGTGACGTGGACGAAGGTGACGCCGACCTCGGTCTGGATGCGCTTGAGTTCGAGCTGCATCTGCCGGCGCAGCTTGAGGTCGAGGGCGCCGAGCGGCTCGTCGAGCAGCAGCACCTGCGGGTGGTTGATCAGGGCGCGGGCCACGGCGACGCGCTGCTGCTGGCCGCCGGAGAGCTGCTGCGGCTTGCGGCGCGCGTAGTCGCCGAGCTGTACGAGGTCGAGCATCTCGCCGACCTGCTTCTTCACGGACCTGATGCCGCGTCTGCGCAGCCCGAAGGCGACGTTCTCGTAGATGTCGAGGTGCGGGAAGAGCGCGTAGCTCTGGAAGACGGTGTTGACGGGGCGCTTGTGCGGGGGCAGGTCGGTGACGTCGCGGTCGCCGAGGAAGACGGTGCCCGTGGTGGGGTCCTCAAGGCCTGCGATCATCCGCAGGGTGGTGGTCTTCCCGCAGCCGGAGGCGCCGAGCAGCGCGAAGAACGTCCCCTGGGGCACGGTGAGGTCGAGGGGCCTGACGGCCTGGAACGTGCCGTACTTCTTGCTGATCCCGGTGAGGCGGACGTCGCCGCCTGCCTGCGCGGTGGGTGCGGTCTCTGTCATCGGTTCCGGTCCCGTGGCTGGTGGGTTGAGGGGCGGGGGCGGCGGCCGGGCAGGCTGGGGCCTCTCGTTCGGGTGGAGGCCCTAGGCGCCGATGAGCCGGGAGAACTTCTGCTCAAGTGCGGTGTCCTCCTTGTTGCTCAGGGCGCGGAAGGTGTGGGACGCGGCCTGCATCTTCGCGTCCGGGATGATCAGCACGTTGTCCGCGGCGTCCTTGTCGAGCGTGGCGAGCTCCGGCTTGACGTTGTCGCAGGGGCAGACGTAGTTGATGTAGGCGGCGAGCCGGGCGGCGACGGGCGGCTCGTAGTAGTAGTCCATGAGGCGCTCGGCGTTGGCGCGGTGCCGGGCCTTCGCGGGGACCATCATGTTGTCGCTGGAGATCATGTAGCCGGCCTCGGGCACGGCGTAGCGGATGTCGGGGTTCTCCGCCTGGAGCTGGACGATGTCGCCGGCCCAGGCGACGCACGCGGCGATGTCGCCCTTGTCGAGGTCGGAGGTGTAGTCGTTGCCCGCGAAGCGGCGTATCTGGTTGCTGTCGACGCCCTTCTGGAGCCGGGCGATCGCCGCGTCGTAGTCGTCGGTGGTGAAGGTGGCCGGGTCCTTGCCCATGTCGAGCAGGGTCATGCCCATGGTGTCGCGCATCTCGGTGAGAAAGGCGACCCGGCCCTTGAGTCGCGGGTCGTCGAGGAGCTGGGAGACGGAGTCGACCTTCCGGCCGCCGGTGGCCTTGACGTTGTACGCGATGACGGCGGGAATGCCGGCCCACGGGTAGGAGTGGGCCCGGCCCGGGTCCCAGTCGGGGCTGCGGAACTGGTCGATGAGGTTGGCGTAGGCGTGCGGCAGCCGCTCGGCGTCGAGGGTCTGCGCCCAGCCGAGGCCGATGATGCGGCCGACGAGCCAGTCGGTGAGCACGATGATGTCGCGGCCGATGTCCTGGCCCGCGGCGAGCTGCGGCTGGATCTTGCCGAAGAACTCGCTGTTGTCGTTGATGTCGGTGCTGTACGCGACCTTGACTCCGGTGCGCCGGGTGAACTCCTCAAGCGTCGGGTAGTGCTTGCCGTCGTCGGTGACGTCGATGTACTCGGTCCAGTTGGAGAAGACGACCTTCTTCTCGCGCGCCGAGTGGTCGGGGTCGCCGCCCGGCCCCGTGTCCTTCTTGGCCGCGGGGATGCCGCAGCCGGTGAGCGCGGCGAAGCCGCCGAAGGTCAGGGCGCCGAGGCCGCAGGACCGCAGCAGGGAGCGCCGGGTGGGCGCGCCCCTGCCGGTGGTGAGGTGCCGCCGTATCGCCGCGAGCTGGACCGGCGAGAGGCCCTCGGGTTCTTCGTCTGCCATGGGCTGTGCCCTCCCGGGAGTTTCCGTCACGTCCTGTCCCCGAAGACCGTGTGGTGCCAGTCCTTGGCCGCGGCCGCGGTGTTGTCGTACATGACGTGCTTGACCTGCGTGTACTCCTCGAAGGAGTACACGGACATGTCCTTGCCGTAGCCGCTGTGCCGAAAGCCGCCGTGGGGCATCTCGCTGATGATCGGGATGTGGTCGTTGACCCAGACGCAGCCGGCCCGCAGTTCGCGGGTGGCGCGTCCGGTGCGGTAGACGTCGCGGCTCCAGGCGGAGGCCGCGAGGCCGTAGGGGGTGTCGTTGGCGAGGGCGATGCCCTCGTCGTCGGTGTCGAAGGGGACGGCGACCAGGACGGGGCCGAAGATCTCGGCCTGCACGGCCTCGCTGTCCTGCGGGGCGTCGGCGATGAGCGTGGGCAGGTAGTACGCGCCGCCCGCGAGGTCGCCGCCCGGCGCGGCGCCGCCGGTGACGACGCGGGCGCCGGCGCGGGCCCGGTCCACGAAGCCGGCGACGCGGTCGCGGTGGGCGTGGGAGATGAGCGGCCCGATGTCGGTGTCCTCGGCGAAGGGGTCGCCGACGCGCACGGTCTCCATCAGCGCGGCGACGCGCGCCACGAACGCGTCGTACAGCGGGCGCTGGACGTAGGCGCGGGTGGCGGCGGTGCAGTCCTGGCCTGTGTTGATCAGGGCGCCGGCGACGGCGCCGCGCGCCGCGGCCTCCAGGTCGGCGTCGTCGAAGACGAGGAAGGGCGCCTTGCCGCCGAGTTCGAGGTGGAGCCGGGTGACGGTGGCGGCGGCGAGTTCGGCGACGCGCCTGCCGACGGCGGTCGAGCCGGTGAAGGACGTCATGGCGACGTCCGGGTGGGCGACGAGGTGCTCGCCGGCCTCAAGGCCCGTGCCGCACACCACGTTGACGACCCCTTCGGGGATCCCCGCGTCCCTGGCGGCCTGCGCGAACAGCAGCGACGTCAGGGGCGTGGTCTCGGCGGGCTTGAGCACGGCGGTGTTGCCCGCGGCCACGGCGGGCAGCACCTTCCACGCGGCCATCTGGAGCGGGTAGTTCCAGGGCGCGATGGAGCCGACGACGCCGATGGCCTCCCTGCGCACGTACGAGGTGTGGTCCGCGCTGTACTCGCCGGCCGCCGCGCCCTGGAGGTTGCGGGCCGCGCCGGCGAAGAACGCGGCGTTGTCGACGGTGCCCGGCACGTCGAAGCCGGTGGAGAGCTTCAGCGGCTTGCCGCACTGGAGGGACTCCGCGTGCGCGAGGTCGTCGGCGCGCTCGGCGAGCACGGCGGCGAAGCGGTGCAGGGCGTCGGAGCGCTCGCCGGGGGTGGCCGAGGACCAGGCGGGGAAGGCGGCGACGGCGGCGGCGACCGCTGCGTCCACGTCGGCGGTCGAGGCGAGGGCGTAGGAGAACACCGTCTCGCCGGTGGCCGGATCCACCACGTCCTGGGTGCGCCCCGAGGTGCCGTGCGTGAGCCGCCCGCCGATGAACTGCGCCCCGTCGACGAAGCGTTTCTCTGCCTGGAAGCGGTCCCTCATGAACGTTCTCCGTTGTTCCAGCTTCGATTGAGTGCCGATCCTGGCAGAGCATTGCCCATGCAACAAGGGATTCCGTTGTTTCCTTTTGGTTACGCAACGGAATCGGTCGACCACGCGGACTCCGGAAGGGCATCGGCCCCGGCCGCCACGGGGCCGCTGCGAGACTGGCCGCATGGACACGGAGGCGGACGGCGCGGAAGCGGAGCTGGCCGGGCGGGTGCAGCGGGGCGAGGCGGTGGGCCATCTCCTGTTCTGGGGGCATGCGCCGCGGCGGGACGGGCAGCTCTCGGTGAGCTGTCTCAGCCAGTGGTGGCCTGCGCCGTTCACGGTGGCCGGCACGGAGTACGCGACGGCCGAGCACTGGATGATGGCGGGCAAGGCGCGCCTGTTCGGCGACGCGGAAGCGGAGCGCGAGGTGCTCGCCGCCGGCCACCCGTCCCTGGCGAAGAAGGCGGGGCGGCTGGTGCGCGGCTTCGACGAGGAGGTCTGGCGGCGCGAGCGGTTCGCCCTGGTGGAGGCCCGCACCCGACTCGCCACCACGACCTGAGCCGAACAACCACGGAGCGGGCCGCCCGTAAGGCGGCCGCGAGGCCGGGACCGGGCGTGCGCGGCGGCCGCGGGACCGCCAGGAGCGTCCGCCGTCCGGTGTCAGGCCCGGGGGTTCAGGGGGTGATCGTCAGGGACGTGGCGAAGGGGTCGCCGTCGGAGAAGGGGTCGTCGTCGTGGTGGTCGGAGCGCACGCCGATGACGATCGCGACCACCAGGAAGGCGACCACCAGGGCGCCGATCACCGTGCCGATCCAGCCGAGGATCAGCCCGGCCGTGGCGGCGCCGCGGTTGTTCGCCTCGCCCCTGTCGGCCTTGCGGCGGCCCTTGATGCCCAGGACGATCGCGACGATGCCCGCGACCAGCCCGAAGACGCCGTACAGGCAGAACCCGACCACGGAGATGATGCCGAGCACCATGGCAGCGGTGCCCAGGCCGTTGGACGGCATGGGCTGTCCCGTGCCCCAGGCGGCGCCGGGGTAGGGCGCGGAACCGCCGGGGTACTGCGGGTAGCCGTAGGGGCCCGCGGGAAAGCCGGGCGCCTCGCCGTAGCCGGGCGGGCCCTGGTACGGCCCCTGGCCCTGCGCGGGGCTCCCCGCGGGCGGCTGCGTCGGGTAGGCGTACGGGCCGGGCGCGGGCGGCGGCGGGGGCACGGCGCCCGGCTGCCCCGCGACCGTCGGCTGGTCGTGCACCGAGCCGCCCTGCGGCGGCGCGGCCGGCTTGTCGAGCGACGGCCGCTGCCCCGGCGGCGCCCACGGGTCGTCCGGCCGCCCGCCGTCCGGCTGCTGCCCGTTCTCGTCTGACATCGCGATTCCCCCTCGTTCGAGCGGCCATGCTACGGCCTCGCCCGCCGCACCGGCCTGCCGGGTTTTCCCGGCACCCGCTCCGCATACGATGATCTGTCGGCGCCCGGCCGCGCCGCCCGCCAGGCCCCGCCCGACCGCGCCGCTTCACTGGAGGAGCCATGACCGACCTGCACCCGTTCATCGCGGGGCTGCCCAAGGCCGAGCTGCACGTGCACCACGTCGGCTCCGCGTCGCCGCGCATCGTCGCGGAACTGGCCGGGCGGCACGCCGACTCGAAGGTGCCGACCGACCCTGACGCGCTTGCGGACTACTTCACCTTCACCGACTTCGCGCACTTCATCGAGGTGTACCTGTCGGTGGTCGACCTGGTGCGCACGCCCGAGGACGTCAGGCTGCTGACCTTCGAGGTCGCCCGCGACATGGCGCGGCAGAACATCCGCTACGCCGAGCTGACGGTCACCCCGTCGAGCTCGACCTCCCGCGGCATCGGCGACCGCGCCTTCATGGAGGCCATAGAGGACGCCCGCAAGGCCGCCGAGTCCGAACTCGGCGTCGTGCTGCGGTGGATCTTCGACATCCCGGGCGAGGCGGGACTCGCCGCCGCCGAGGAGACCGCGAGGCTCGCGGTGGACCTGCGCCCCGACGGCCTGGTCGGCTTCGGCCTCGGCGGCCCCGAGATCGGCGTGCCCCGCCCGCAGTTCAAGCCGTACTTCGACCGGGCCGTCGCGGCCGGGCTGCACTCGGTGCCGCACGCGGGCGAGACCACGGGCCCCGAGACCGTGTGGGACGCGCTGCGCGAGCTGCGCGCCGAGCGGATCGGGCACGGCACGAGCGCCGTGCGCGACCCGGAGCTGCTGCGGTACCTCGCCGAGCACCGCGTGCCGCTGGAGGTCTGCCCGACGAGCAACATCGCGACCCGGGCCGTCGCGACGCTGGACGAGCACCCGATCGCGCTGATGGTGGAGGCGGGCGTGCTGGTGACCGTGAACAGCGACGACCCGCCGATGTTCGGCACCGACCTCAACCAGGAGTACGGGGTGGCCGCGCGCCTCCTCGGCCTCGACGAGCGGGGTGTGGCCGGCCTGGCGAAGAACTCCGTGGAGGCGTCCTTCCTCGACGCGGCGGGCAAGAAGCGCATCGCCGCCGAGATCGACGCGTACACCGACGCCTGGCTCGCCCGGTGACCGGGCGGGCCGCCGCCGCGCCGGCGCGCACGGTCGTCGCGGTGGCGCACCGCGGGGACCCGTACCGGGTGCGGGAGAACACGCTCGCCTCGATCCGCTCGGCCGCCGCGCGCGGCGCGGGGGCCGTCGAGACCGATGTGCGGCTCACCCGCGACGGGGTGCCCGTGCTGCTGCACGACGCCTCGCTCGATCGGCTCTGGGGCCATCAGCGGCAGCTCGCCGACCTGACGGCTGCCGAGGTGGCCGAGGTGACGGGCGGCGGGGTGCCGGCGCTGCGGGAGGTGCTCGCGGCCACGGACTGCCGGCTCCAGCTCGACCTGCCGGGCGCGACCTCCGGGGCCGTGCGGACCATGATGGGCGTGGTCAGGGAGTGCGGCGCGGCCGAGCGGGTCTACTGGACGGGCGCGCCCTCCACGATGCTCGCGGTGCGCGCGGAGGACGCGGCCGCGGAGATCGCGATGACCTGGAAGACGGTGGTGCCGCCGGTGCCCTCGCTGCTCGCCGCGGTGCGCCCCCGCTGGGTCAACTACCGCTTCGGCGTGGTGACACCTGAGGTCGTGGCGCGCGGGCACCGGGACGGCGTGCTGGTGTCGGCGTGGACCGTGGACACCGCGCGCACGATGCGCCGGCTGGTGCGCGGCGGGATCGACGCGCTGACCACCAACCGGGTCGACGTCCTGGTGCGGCTGCTGGCGCGCTGACCGGGCGGCTGCCGGGCGCGGACCCCGCAGCCGCCCGTGAAACCGCACGCGCACGACATCTGAACTTTCTTCCTCTTTTGCGGTATGGCTAGTATCGAAATCGCCAGACCTCCCAATGGTTTTGACCGGTTGTGCGCGACCGGTCCCACGCAAGGAGCGAGTCCTGCGCAGCGTTGTGTCCCGGCGGTCCGACACCACGAACCTTTCGCTGCGGGCGGCCCTCCTGATCCTGGCGTTCGTGCCGGGGGTCGCGCTCACCGCCCTGTGGGCGGTCACCAGCGGCCAGACGTACGCCCAGTTCCGGCACGAGCAGGCGCACAGCCGACTGGTGCAGCGGACCGGGCTGCCCGCGGTCGCCGTCTACGCGGACCTGCAGGCGGAGCGCGCGCTCAGCGCGGGCGCGCTGGCAGGCGACCCGGGCGCGGCCGGGGCCCTGGACACGCAGCGGGCCCGTACGGACGCGGCGGTGGCCGCGTTCGCGGCGCCCGCAGCTGCCGGGGCGGCGGGCGTGCCGGGCGAGATGCGCGACGCGGTGGCGAAGGAGCGCCAGGCGCTGCGCCAACTGCCCGCGCAGCGCGCCCTGGTGGACCGGGGCAGCGCGGAGGACCAGGCGTCCGTCTACCGCTCGTACACGAACCTGATCACGGTGGACCTGCACCTGTTCACGGCGCTGAGCCATGCCGACGACAGCCGGGTCAACTCGGTGGCGCAGCCGCTGATGGACCTGTTCTGGGCCGAGGAGATGCGCGCGCGCTCCGACGCGCTGCTCGCCCGCGGCTGGCGGAAGCGCGCCCTGGCGCCCGACACCGTGCAGCAGGTCAGGGACGCGGTCGCGCAGGAGTCGTTCGAGCTCGACGTGAAGGTACTGCCCTACCTCCCCGACGACGAGCGCGACGCGTGGGACGCGCTGCTGGCGGGCAAGGACTGGCAGGCGAAGACGGCGGTGGAGCAGAGCCTGCTGGTGCCGGCCGCCGCGGGCCCCGACGGCCTGCTGCCGCTCACCGCAGACGGCGCGTCCTGGCGGCGCTCGATGGACGCGCTCACGCCCCGCATCGGGGAGTTGGTGCGCCTGCGCACCGCCGACGTGGTCGCGACCGGGGACGACACCGTGCGGACGCTGCTGTGGCGGATGGTGCTGACCTCGGCCGTCGGCCTGGCTGCCGTGGTGGCGGTGGTCCTCACCACCTGGCGCCTGACCAGGTCGCTGCGGCGCAGGATCGGCGCGCTCCAGGAGCGTGCGGAGGAGCTGGAGCGCACACTGCCTGACGTCGTGGAGCGGCTCGCGCAGGGCGAGGCGATCGACGTCGACGCCGCCGCCGACGCGGGCCCCGTCCACGGCGCGCAGAGCGCCGAGGGCGGCGACGAACTGGCCAGGCTGGGCCGGGCGTTGAACCTGGCGCGGGCGAGCGCCCTGGGCGCGGCCGTCCGCCAGGCCGAACTGCACAGGGGCTTCGAGCTGCTGCTCCAGCGCATCGCGCGCCGCACCCAGCGGCTGATCGGCCAGCAGCTGAGGAAGCTGGACGAGTTGGAGCGCCGCCACGACGACCCCGAGGTGCTCGAAGGACTCTTCGACCTCGACCACCTGACGGCGCGGCTGCGGCGGTACGAGGAGAACCTTGTGATCATGTCGGGCGGTTCGCCGCACCGGCGCTGGCGCAGGCCCGTGCCGCTGCTCGACGTGCTGCGCTCCGCGCAGGGCGAGGTACGGGACTACCGGCGGGTGGTGCTCGACCCGGGCGACGGCGGCTGGCTGGCGGCGCGCGCGGTCGGCCCGCTCGGGCACGTGCTGGCCGAACTGATCGACAACGGACTTGCGTTCTCCCGGCCGCCGCGCCCCGTCGAGGTGCGCGCGGGCCGGGTGGGCAGGGGCGTCGTGATCGAGGTGGCGGACCACGGCCTCGGCATGGACGAGGACCAGCGCGCCGAGGCGAACGAGCTGATGCTGAGCCCACCGCGCCCGGACGTGCTGGCGCGCGCCGAGGACGTGCGGCTCGGCCTCCAGGTCGTGGCGCGCCTCGCGGGGCAGTACGGGCTGCGCGTGGAGTTCCTGCCCTCGGCCTCGGGCGGCACGCGCGCCGTGGTCTTCGTGCCGGACGAGCTGACGGCCGCCCCTCCCCCGCCGCCTGCCGCGGGCCCGCCGCCCCCGCCCGACCCGGCCGATCTGCTCCCGCCCGCAGGCCCCTGCCCGCCGCCCGCCGGCGGGGAGGGCGCGTACGCCTCGGACGACACGTACGCCTCGGGCGGTGCGGCGCCCGAGGACGCGCCCCTGCCGCGCCGGGTGCGGCAGGCCGCCCTGGCGGACGGGCTGCGAAGCGCCCCCGGCGGCGGCCCTGCCGTGGACCCGCAGCCGCTCCCCTCGGCCCGGCGCGCAGGCGCCGCCATCGGCGCCTTCCAGCGGCAGTCCCGCGCCCGCAGGGCCGCGCAGCAGCCACCCCACGTACCCGCCCCCTTGGACACGAGAGAAGACCGGCCATGACGCGTACGACCGCCCCGCAGCAGGATCTCGACTGGCTCCTCGACGGCCTCGTGGACTCCGTGACCGGGACCAGGCACGCCGTCCTGCTCTCCGACGACGGGCTGGTGATGGCCGCGTCCGCCTCGATCGGACCGGCCGACGCGGAGCGGCTCGCCGCGATCTGCACCGGGCAGCAGAGCCTCGCGCGCGGGGTGGGCCGCCTGTTCGAAGGCGGCGCCGTGCACCAGGTGCTTGTGGAGCTCGCCGACCTGTGGCTGTTCATCGTCTCGGCGGGCGAGGGCGCCCATCTGGCGGTGGTGGCCGCGCAGGAGGTGGACGCCGAGGTGATGTCGCTCGCCATGCACGAACTGGTCCAGCAGGTCGGCAGGAAGCTGGGCGCGCGCTCCCGCGACGCGTTCGGCGCCACGGCGCCCGCGGGCGGCCCTGCCGGGACCGCGCAGGGCGCGCACGGGGCGTGAACCGGCACGTGCGCGGCCCGGCGGACGGCGGCCCTGCCGAGCCCGCGGACGGGACGGACGGCGGCGCCGGCCGCGAGCCGCCCCCGGGCCCCGGTCTCGACGGGGACGAGGGCCCCGACGACGACGGCGCGGGCACCATGGTCCGCCCGTACACCATCACCGCGGGCCGCACCGCGCCCGAGTACGCGGACCTCACCCTGATCACGGTGCTGACCACGGTCCTCGACCCGCGCGGCGGCGCGGCCGCGCAGCCCGCGGCGCTCCAGCCCGAGCACCGGCTGATCCTCCAGCGGTGCCGGCACGCGACGGCGCTCGCCGAGGTGTCCGCCGCGCTCGGCCTGCCGGTCTCGGTGACGAAGGTGCTCGCCGGTGACCTGGTGGCGGCGGGGCTGCTGCTGGCGCGCGCCCCGCTGACGGTGGCGGGCGCCGCGGACCTCGGCGTGCTGGCCGCCGTGCGCGACGGGCTGCGCAGGCTCTGACGCCCGCCGCCGGTGGCCAGGGCCCCCGGGGTCAGTCCTCGATCGCGGTCATCACGTGCTTGACGCGCGTGTAGTCGTCGAAGCCGTAGGAGGAGAGGTCCTTGCCGTAGCCGGACTTCTTGAAGCCGCCGTGCGGCATCTCGGCGACCAGCGGGATGTGGGTGTTGATCCAGACGCACCCGAAGTCGAGGGCCTTGGACAGCCGCATGGCGCGGGCGTGGTCCTTGGTCCACACGGAGGAGGCGAGGGCGTACTCGACGCCGTTGGCGTACGCGAGCGCCTGGGCCTCGTCGGTGAAGGACTGGACGGTGATGACCGGTCCGAACACCTCGTTCTGGATGATCTCGTCGTCCTGCCGCAGGCCGGAGACGACGGTCGGCGCGTAGAAGTAGCCGCGGTCGCCGACGCGGTGGCCGCCCGCCTCGACCTTGGCGTGCGCGGGCAGCCGGTCGACGAAGCCGGTGACGCGCTCCAGCTGGGCGGCGTTGTTGAGCGGCCCGTACAGCACGTCCTCGTCGTCGGCCGCGCCGGTCTTCGTCTCGGCCGCCGCCTTGGCGAGCGCGGTGACGAAGTCGTCGTGCACGGACTCGTGGACGAGGACGCGGGTGGCGGCCGTGCAGTCCTGGCCCGCGTTGAAGAACCCGGCGACGGAGATGCCCTCGACGGCCTTGGCGATGTCGACGTCGCCGAAGACGATGACGGGCGCCTTGCCGCCGAGTTCGAGGTGGACGCGCTTGAGGTCCTTGGCCGCGGCGCCCGCGACCTCCATGCCTGCGCGGACCGATCCGGTGATGGAGGCCATCGCGGGCGTCGGGTGCTCGACCATGGCACGGCCGGTGTCGCGGTCGCCGCAGATCACGTTGAACACGCCGGCGGGCGCGACCGAGCCGATGATCTCGGCCATCAGGACCGTGGAGGCCGGCGTCGTGTCGGACGGCTTGAGGACGACGGTGTTGCCGGCGGCGAGCGCCGGGGCGAACTTCCACACGCCCATCATCATCGGGTAGTTCCAGGGGGCGACCTGCGCGCAGACGCCGACCGGCTCGCGGCGCACGAAGGACGTGAGGCCGTCCATGTACTCGCCGGCCGAGCGGCCCTCCAGCATCCGGGCAGCGCCCGCGAAGAAGCGGATCTGGTCCACCATCGGCGGGATCTCCTCGGTGCGGGTGAGGCCGAGGGGCTTGCCGGTGTTCTCCGACTCCGCGGCGATCAGCTCCTCCGCGCGCTCCTCGAAGGCGTCCGCGATCTTCAGCAGGACCTTCTGGCGCTCGGCGGGCGTGGTGTCGCGCCAGGCGGGGAAGGCCGCGGCGGCGGCCTCCATCGCAGCGTCCACGTCCGCGGGGCCCGACAGGGGCGCCGTCGCGTAGACCTCGCCGGTGGCCGGGTTCACCACATCGGTGGTGCGCCCGTCGGCGGCGTCCCGGAACTCTCCGTTGATGTAGTTGCGCAGACGGCGCGGCTCGGTGGTCACTGCCACCCCTCCTGTCGTTCCGTTGTCCGATACGTGAGACACCCACCCTAGCCAGGAGTCCGACGCTTTCGACAGGCCCGACGCCCCGTAACTTCGGATTCGGTTTATTTCAGGTATCAGAACAACGAATTTCATCGGCCGAGGGTTGCGGGACAGACGAGGAGCAAGGCAGAGTGAGGAGCGTGGTCAGTCGCAGCGCAGAGTTCAGGAACGGGAACGGCTCCGCCCACGGGCTCGACGCCGTCTCCCTCGCCATCATCGAGCAGCTCCAGGAGGACGGGCGGCGCCCGTACGCGGCGATCGGCAAGGCCGTGGGGCTCTCCGAGGCAGCGGTGCGCCAGCGCGTGCAGAAGCTGCTCGACCAGGGCGTGATGCAGATCGTCGCCGTCACCGACCCGCTGACCGTGGGTTTCAGGCGGCAGGCGATGGTCGGCGTCCGCGTCGAGGGCGACATCGAGGCCGTCGCCGAGGCGCTCACCGCGATGTCCGAGTGCGAGTACGTGGTGGTGACGGCGGGCTCCTTCGACCTGATGGTCGAGGTCGTCTGCGAGGACGACGACCACCTGCTCGACGTGATCACCCAGCGGATCCGCACGCTCCCCGGCGTGCGCTCCACCGAGAGCTTCGTCTACCTCAAGCTGAAGAAGCAGACCTACATGTGGGGAACCCGATAGCCGTGAGCAAGGACCTCTCCAAGACCGCGTACGACCACCTGTGGATGCACTTCACCCGCATGTCGTCGTACGAGAACGCACCCGTGCCCACCATCGTGCGTGGCGAGGGCACCTACATCTACGACGACGCGGGCAAGCGCTACCTGGACGGCCTGTCGGGCCTGTTCGTGGTCAACGCGGGCCACGGCAGGCACGAGCTCGCGGAGACCGCGTACAAGCAGGGCCAGGAGCTCGGCTTCTTCCCCGTCTGGTCGTACGCGCACCCCAAGGCGGTCGAACTCGCCGAGCGGCTCGCGCACTACGCGCCGGGCGACCTCAACAAGGTCTTCTTCACGACCGGCGGCGGCGAGGCCGTGGAGACCGCGTGGAAGCTGGCGAAGCAGTACTTCAAGCTCACCGGCAAGCCGACCAAGCACAAGGTCGTCTCGCGCGCCGTGGCCTACCACGGCACCCCGCAGGGCGCGCTGTCCATCACCGGGCTGCCCGCGCTGAAGGCCCCGTTCGAGCCGCTGGTCCCCGGCGCGCACAAGGTGCCCAACACCAACATCTACCGGGCGCCGATCCACGGCGACGACCCGGAGGCGTTCGGCCGCTGGGCCGCGGACCAGATAGAGCAGCAGATCCTCTTCGAGGGTCCCGAGACCGTCGCCGCGGTCTTCCTCGAACCCGTGCAGAACGCGGGCGGCTGCTTCCCGCCGCCGCCCGGCTACTTCCAGCGGGTCCGCGAGATCTGCGACAAGTACGACGTGCTGCTCGTCTCCGACGAGGTGATCTGCGCCTTCGGCCGCCTCGGCACGATGTTCGCCTGCGACAAGTTCGGCTACGTGCCGGACATGATCACCTGCGCGAAGGGCATGACGTCCGGCTACTCGCCGATCGGCGCGTGCATCGTCTCCGACCGGCTCGCCGAGCCGTTCTACCAGGGCGACAACACCTTCCTGCACGGCTACACCTTCGGCGGGCACCCGGTCTCCGCCGCCGTCGGCCTCGCCAACCTCGACATCTTCGAGCGCGAGGGCCTCAACCAGCACGTGCTCGACCAGGAGTCCGCGTTCCTGACGACGCTCCAGAAGCTGCACGACCTGCCGATCGTCGGCGACGTCCGCGGCAACGGCTTCTTCTACGGCATCGAGCTCGTCAAGGACAAGGCCACCAAGGAGACGTTCACCGACGAGGAGACCGAGCGGGTCCTGTACGGCTTCCTCTCCCACGCGCTCTACGACAACGGCCTGTACTGCAGGGCCGACGACCGCGGCGACCCGGTGGTCCAGCTCGCGCCGCCGCTCATCTCCGACCAGGCGGTGTTCGACGAGATCGAGGGCATCCTGCGCCAGGTCCTCACGGAGGCGTGGACGAAGCTCTGAGCCGCGCGGGCCCGCCGCGTCGCGGGTGCCACGCCGCGGGTGCCGCCCCGCGGGTGCCACCGATCGGGTGAGAGAGGGGCACCCGCGCCGCGTACCTCTCCCCCGGCCTGCGTGCCGCCTCCTACCGTGCCCCTGACGATCTGCTCCGAAGCCCGCCGCCGCAGCGGCGGCGGGCCGTCCGATCAGAACCGAGGTGTACGCCATGGTGGCCCCGCCCGACAACGACGTCCTCCGGGCTCGTTCCCTGCACTGCTCGCCGGGGGGCTTCCCCGCGCTCACGGGGGTGTCGCTCGGGGTGCGCGAGGGCGACGTCCTCGCCGTGCTCGGGCCGCGCGGCAGCGGCAAGACCACGCTGCTGCGCTGCCTCTCGGGGCAGCAGGTGCCCCACGAGGGCGAGGTCTGGTTCGACGGGCAGCAGGTCCACACCCTCAGCGCGGCCCGCCGCGAGCGGCTGCGCGCCGACAGCTTCGCCTGGGTGGGCGCCGAGCCCTCGCTCGTGCCCGAGCTCAGCGGCTGGGAGAACGCCGCGCTGCCGCTGCTGCTGCGCGGCACCCCGCACCGCGCCGCGCGAGCCGCCGCCATGGACTGGCTCGAACGCCTCGACAGCGCGGACTGCGCACGCGTCAGACCCGACCGGATGCCCCGCGACCAGCGGCAGCGGATCGCCGTCGCCCGCGCCCTCGCCGCCGCACCCACGGTCCTCTTCGCCGACGAGCCGACGGCCGCGCTGCACGCGGGCGACCGCACCCATGTGCTGCGCACGCTGACCACGGCGGCGCGCTCGCACCACATCACCGTCGTGCTCGCCTCCGTGGACGAGGAGGCCGCCGAGTTCGCCGACCGCGCCGTCCGGCTGGTCGAC
Organism: Streptomyces sp. NPDC047002; assembly: GCF_040704505.1. Taxonomy (NCBI): domain Bacteria; kingdom Bacillati; phylum Actinomycetota; class Actinomycetes; order Kitasatosporales; family Streptomycetaceae; genus Streptomyces; species Streptomyces sp. NPDC047002. The sequence goes on along the minus strand of NZ_JBEYWC010000005.1, from coordinate 195,683 downwards.
GGCCGCCGCGCGGACTCCGCGACCGGCTCGGACGAGGGGCAAGAGGCGTGCTCGCTCTCCGTCTAGCGCGCGGCTCGCGCCCACTCGTCCAGTTCCGCCGCCTGCTGGTCGCCGCCGCTTCTGGCGGGGTCGGCTTCCTGCTGCTCGCCACCCTCATGTGGGCGATCGGGCACCCCGAGGGCGCCGTGGTGCGCCTGGTGTGGTGCGTGATCCCGGCCGCCGCCGTCGTGCAGCTCGCGGTGGCGGTGGCCCGCACCGACCCCGGCACCACGCCGCGCCCCGGGCTCTCCGCGATCGGCCTCGGCCCGGTCAGGCTGACCGCGTACGCCTCCGTGACGACCGCGGTCTCCTCGGCAGCGGGGTCGCTCGCCGCGCTGCTGGTCTTCTGGCACCTGCGCGGCGACGGCAGCGGACTTCCGCTGGACGGCGCCGCGGGCGACCTGCTCGCCGCCGAGCAGCCGCTGCCGGCAGGCGCGGTGGCGCTGCTGCTCGCCGCCGTACCGGTGCTCGCCTCGGCCGCCGCCGCCTTCGCGCTGCGCCCCGCGGCCCGCGCCCGCCACGCCGAAGCGGCGGGCGAGGCGCCCGCGCCGGTCGGGCTGCCGTGGGGGGTGGCGCTCACCGCGGCCGGCCTCGCCGTGGAGACCTACGCGAGCCGGGGCCACGGCGCCCCCGTGCCGCTGCCCGGGCGCTTCGACGGCAGCCCTGCCGGGGTGCTCGCGGGCTGGGCGCTCACCGCTGTCGGCCTCGCGCTGGTCGGTCCTGGCGTCAGCCACCTGTGCGGCCGGGCGCTCCAGGCCGCGCGGCCCGGGGCGGTACGGCTGCTCGCCGGCCGGGCCCTGATGGGCCAGGCGGCGCGGATCGGCCGTCCGCTCGGTGTGCTGTGCGCGGTGGTCTCCGGCGCGTTCGCGGCCGCCGCGCTCTACGGTCCCGGCGACGAGCGCCCGTACGGCGCGCTGACGGGTCTCGGCGCGGCCGTCGTCACCGGCTGCGCCGTCGCGACCCTGCTGACCGCGGCCGTCGAGGCGGTGCAGGCACGGGAGGACACCTCGCGCTCGCTGCTCGACCTGGGCGCTCCGGCAGCGGTGCTGCGCACCGCGGCGGGTGTGCGCGTGCTCGTGCTCGCCGCCGCCTTCGCGCCGCTGACCTGGCTGGTCGCCGCGCTGGCCGCGGCCCCGCTCGGCGGCTGACGGGGCGGCTGCCCCGGCCTTGCGGGGCCCCGCGCCGCACTACGATGGCGCGGTGCCGATACCGCAGCAGAGACAGGACCAGGGCGAGGAGCGCGGCCCGGGGCTCCGGCAGGACCGGGAGATCGAGACGCTCGATGAGTTCGACCGCAGGGCGGCGGGGGGCGCGCTGGCCGGCTTCCGGGTCCAGTCCGTCGACCTGACCGGCCGCACCCGGCAGCTGCTCTCCCTGGACACCGCGGGCGCCGTCTTCCTCGGCTGCCCGATGGAGCCGGGGGCGCTCGCCAAGGTGCGCGCGGACGGCGCGCTGGTCTTCCCGCCCGTGCCGCACCTGCCGTTCGACCCGTACCGCGGCGCGCTCTACACCCCCGACCAGCTTTTCGAGCACCTCGCCGAGGGGTACGAGGCGACGCCCGACGCCCTCGCCCACGCCTGGTACCTGCGCACCCGGGGCGGCGGCGACGTCTTCGCCTCGATGCTGCGGGCCGTGCACGACGACGCCGTCTCCGACGCGCTCGACGAACGCCTCGCGGGCGCGCGGGTGGTGGGCGTGATGGGCGGCCACGCGACGGAGCGCGGCACCGACGCGTACGCGGGCGCGGCCCGCCTCGGCCGTACCCTCGCGCGCTCCGGTCTGACCGTGGCGACCGGCGGCGGGCCCGGCGCGATGGAGGCCGCCAACCTCGGCGCGTACCTCGCGGACGCCGGGCCCGAGGCGACGGCGGAGGCGCTGGAACTCCTCGGCAAGACACCGTCGTTCCGCCCGTCGGTGACCGACTGGGCGCGCGCCGCCTTCGAGGTCAGGCAGCGGTGGCCGCACGGCGGCCCGTCGGTGGGCATCCCCACGTGGTTCTACGGGCACGAGCCGCCCAACGCGTTCGCGAGCCACATCGCGAAGTACTTCGCCAACGCGCTGCGCGAGGACGGGCTGCTGGCCCGCTGCACCGCGGGCGTGGTCTTCCTGCCGGGCGCGGCGGGCACCGTGCAGGAGGTCTTCGACGCCGCGACGGCCAACTACTACGGCTCGCGCGGCGAGCCGGCCCCGATGGTGCTGGTCGACGAGGAGCACTGGACGCGCACCCTGCCTGTCTGGCCGCTGCTGACGGCGCTCGCCGCGGGGCGCCCGATGGCCGGGCGCATCGCGCTGGTCCGCACCGTGGACGAGGCCCCCGCCGCCCTTGCCGGGCTCACCCGGCTGCCGGTCGGCGCCTGATGGACGCGCCGGGGGACGTGGGGACGGCGCGCCTCGTGCTGCACCCGCTGACGCCGGACGAGGCCGAGCGGGTGGTCGCGGGCGAGCCGGGGCCTGGGGACCGCTGGGCGCCCGGCTATCCGGACGCGTTCGACGTGAAGGGCGTCAGCTCGTACCTCGCCACCTGCTCGATCAGCGGCGATCCCGCGCCGTTCGGCACGTACGAGATCCGCCGCAGGTCCGACGGGTGCGCGATCGGCGGCCTCGGCCTGCACGGGCCCCCGGCCGCCGACGAGACGGTGACGGTCGGCTACAGCGTCATCGCAGCGCAGCGCGGCAACGGCTACGCCACCGAGGCGCTGCGCGGCCTCGTCGCGCGGCTGCGCACGCTCGGCGTGACCGGCGTACGGGCCGACACCGACCTGGACAACACCGCGTCCCAGCGTGTGCTGGAGGCCGCCGGGCTGCGCGCGATCGGCGAGGACGCGACGCTGCGCTACTACGCGCTGCTGTTCTGACGCCGGGCGCGGCGAGCGCCGGGGACTCTCCGCGACTGCGCCGACGGGGCCGACGGGCTAGCGCGCTTCGGGCAGGACCAGCACGTCGGCGGGGCCGAACGCCGCGGTCACCGCCGCGCCTTCTGCCGGTGCCTCGGTGAGCGCGCACTCGGCGTCCAGCGGCGGCGAGCCGTCCTCGGGGCGCAGGCGCACGGCGACCCGGCTGCCGCGGAACGTCCTCGCCTCGGCGGTGCAGCGCAGCCCCTCCGCGCCCTCCCCCGCATCGGCGAGCCGCACCCCGGCCGGGCGCACGAGCACGGTCCGCTCGCCCTGCGGGGAGCCGGGCGCCACCGGCAGCTTGCCCCACGGGGTGTCGGCGACCCCGCCGACCACGGTGGCGGGCACCAGGTTGTCGAAGCCGAGGAAGCGGGCGACAAAGGCGGACGCCGGGCGCTGCCAGACCTCGGCGGGCGTGCCGGTCTGCGCGATCCGGCCGCCGCCCATCACCACCACCCGGTCGGCGAGGGCGAACGCCTCGCCCTGGTCGTGCGTGACGGCGAGCACCGTGGTGCCGAGCCGGTTGAACAGGGCGCGCAGCTCGACCACGAGCCGCTCGCGCAGCCCGCGGTCGAGCTGGCCGAGCGGTTCGTCCAGCATGAGCAGGCGGGGCCTCGGCGCCAGCGCCCGGGCGAGCGCGACCCGCTGCTGCTCGCCGCCCGAAAGCGCGGCCACGGCGCGGCCGCCCGCGTCGGGCAGGCCCACCAGGTCGAGCAACTCTGCGACGCGGTCGGTCTGTTCCGCGCGGGAGGCGCCGCGCACCCGCAGCCCGAAGGCCACATTGCCCGCGACGTCGCGCTGCGGGAACAGCTGGTGGTCCTGGAACATCAGGCCCACGCCCCTGCGGTGCACCGGCACGGCCGCCTGGTCGGCGCCGCCGAGCAGCACCCGCCCGGCGTCGGGCGCCCGCAGGCCCGCCACGACCCGCAGCAGCGTGGACTTGCCGCTGCCGCTCGGCCCGAGGACGCTGACGATCTCGTGCTCGGCGACGTCGAGCCGTACGGCGTCGAGCGCGGTGTGCGACCCGAACCGCACGGTCACCCCGTCCAGGGCAAGCAGCGCCATCAGAACTCTCCCGAGCGGTCGGTGCGGATGCGTTCGAGCAGCAGCAGCGAGAGCGCGCACACGGCCATCAGGACCGTGGACAGGGCCATCGCCTCGCCGTAGGTGAGGTCGCCGGGCCTGGCGAGCAGGCGGGCGACGGCGACCGGCAGGGTCGGGTTGTCCGGCCGCGCGATGAACACGGTGGCGCCGAACTCGCCCAGCGAGACGGCGAAGGCGAATCCCGCGGCCACCAGCAGCGCCCGCCGCACCAGCGGCAGGTCCACCTCGCGCAGGACCCGCAGCGGCGAGGCGCCGAGCACCGCGGCCGCCTCCCTGAGCCTGCCGTCGACGGCCCGCAGGACCGGCAGCATCGTCCTGACGACGAACGGCACACCGACCAGCGCCTGGGCGAGCGGCACCAGGATCCACGAGCTGCGCAGGTCGAGCGGCGGCGTGTCGAGGCTGATCAGGAAGCCGAAGCCGACGGTGACCGCGGACACCCCGAGGGGCAGCATCAGCAGCGCGTCGAAGGCGCGCACCAGGCGCCCTGCCCTGCGGGTCAGGGCGGCGGCGGCGAGGCCGCCGACGACGAGGGCGATCGCCGCGGCGACGACGGCGTACCGCACGGAGTTCCACACGGCATCCAGCGGCGGCACCAGGAACGTGCCGCTGGTGTCGACGGCGGTGAGCGCGCGGTAGTAGGCGAGGCCGTACCCGCCCGGGGTGTCGAGGGAGCGCTCGACCAGCACCCCGAGCGGCAGCAGGAGCAGCAGCACGACGCCGGCGAGCACCCCCGCGAGCAGCGCCCACTGCCCGGCGCCGCGCGGCCTGCGCGCGGTGCGCGCGGGATCGACCAGGCGCAGGGCGCTCTCCCTGCGCCGTACGGTCCAGGCGTGCACGGCGAGCACCGCGCCGACCGCGGCGAACTGGACGAGGGTGAGGACGGCGGCGGTCGGCAGCTGGAGCAGCTGCGCGGTCTGCCGGTAGATCTCCACTTCGAGCGTGGCGAAGCCGGGCCCGCCGAGGATCTGGATCACGCCGAAGGAGGTGAAGGTGAACAGGAAGACCATCAGCGCGGCGGCGGCGACCGCGGGGCCGAGCGCGGGCAGCGTGACGCGGCGCCAGGCGGCGAAGCGGGTCGCGCCGAGCACCCGCGCCGCCTCCTCCTGCCGCGGGTCGAGCTGCGCCCACAGGCCGCCGACGGTCCGTACGACGACGGCGTAGTTGAAGAAGACGTGGGCGAGCAGGATCGCCCAGACCGTCGTGTCGAGCCGCACGCCCCACAGCTGGTCGAGGAGGCCGCCCCGGCCGAGCAGCGCGAGGAACGCGGTGCCCGCGACGACCGTCGGCAGCACGAACGGCACGGTCACCGCGGCCCGCAGCACCTGCTTGCCGGGGAAGGCGAACCGCGCGAAGACGTACGCGCCGGGCAGCGCGATCAGCAGCGTGAGGCCCGTCGAGGCGAGCGCCTGCCAGAGCGTGAACCACAGGACGTGCAGGATGTCGGGGCGCCCGAGTACCCGGCCGAGCACGGCGAACTGCCAGCCGTCCGCCGTCCTGAGGCCGCGCCCGACGATCGCGGCGACCGGGTAGGCGAAGAAGACGGCGAAGAACGCGAGCGGCACGGCCACCAGCGCGAGCCGCACCGCCGCGGGCCGCACGGCACGGCGCCGCGGCCCTGCGGGGCGCGGCTCGCTGGGCCCGGGGGCGCTTCCCGCGGGCCCGGCGCCCGTCACGTCGTGCGGAGCGAGGGACACGTCACTTCACCAGGAGCGAGGTCCAGGTCTGGACCCACTGGTCGCGGTGCGCCGCGATCCGGGAGGGCGCCATGCTCTCACCGTGGGCGACCTTCGCACCGAACGTCGTGAACACCGCGGGCTCCTTCGCGCCCTCGACCACCGGGTCGACGAACATCTGGAGCGGCATGTCCTCCTGGAAGCGCTTGCCGATCATGAAGTCGATGAGCGCCTTGCCGCCCGCGGTGTTCTTCGCGCCGTCGAGCAGGCCGGCGAACTCGATCTGACGGAAGCAGGTCCCGGTCGCCACGCCGGTCGGCGCCTCGGCGGGCGTCTTCGGCCGCGGCTTGGCGTACAGCACCTCGGAGGGCGGGCTCGACGCGTACGAGACGACGAGGGGCCTGGTCGCCTTGGCCTTCTTGCCGCCCGCCGAGCCGGAGAAGTCCTGGTCGTAGGCCTGCTCCCAGCTGTCGACCACCTGCACGCCGTTGGCCTTGAGCTTCTTCCAGTAGTTCTGCCAGCCGGAGTCGCCGTACGCGGCGACAGTGCCGAGGAGGAAGCCGAGGCCGGGCGAGGAGGTGGCGACGTTCTCGGTCACCAGCAGGTTCCTGTACTCCGGCTTGACCAGGTCGGCGAAGGTCTCGGGCGGCGCGAGGTGGCGCTTGGCGAAGTAGGCCCGGTCGTAGTTGACGCAGAGGTGTCCGCTGTCGATCGGTGTGACGCGGTGCTTCGCCCGGTCGAGCTGCGTCGACGGGTCGACCCGGTCGAGGCCCTTCGCGGTGTACGGGGTGAAGAGGCCGTTGTCGAGGGCGCGGCTGAGCAGGGTGTTGTCGACGCCGAAGAACACGTCGCCCTGCGGGTCGCCCTTGGTCAGGACGGCCTTGTTGACGGCCTCGCCCGCGTCGCCGCTCTTGAGGACCTTGACCGCGTAGCCGGTCTCCTTCGTGAACTCCTTGAGCACGGCGGGCGAGGCGGCGAAGGAGTCGTGGCTGACCAGGGTGACGGTCTTCGTCTTCGCGGCGTCCGAGCCGCCGGACGTACCGTCGCCGCCGCAGGCGGTGAGGGCGGCGGCGCCGAGCGCGGCGGCCAGCGCCGCCGCGGCGAGCTTGCGGGTGGTGGACACTTCTCGGTTCCTCCTGGGACGTCCAGTCCAGGAAGAGACGCGGCCCTGCCCCGACCCGCCGGGCGGGTGCGGGCAGGGCGCAGCAGCTTGAGCAACGACCGAACTTCCTACCCAGAATGACCTGGGCGAGGTTCAGAGGGTCTGCGGCCGCGGCCGGGCTGTCCCGGGCCTTCGCCGCACTCTCAGCGCTGTGGCGCTCCCCTGTCGGGTGTCAACGGTATGGATGGCGTGCCGTGCGCCCCCAGGGTACACACCGGGCGCCTCCGCGCCCCGCCGCGCGCGGGTGCGGGAACTGTGGTGCCCCGGCCTCCCACGGTCCCCACGCCCCCGGCTCAGCGCTCCGCCGCCGCCAGCTGCCCGCACGCGCCGTCGATCTCCTGGCCGCGGGTGTCCCGCACGGTCACCGGGACGCCGTGCGCCGCGATCGCCTCGACGAAGGCCTTCTCGTCCTCGGGGCGCGAGGCGGTCCACTTCGAGCCGGGCGTCGGGTTGAGCGGGATGAGATTGACGTGCACGCGCCGATTTTTCAGCAGCCTGCCGAGCCGGTCGCCGCGCCAGGCCTGGTCGTTGATGTCGCGGATCAGCGCGTACTCGACGGAGACGCGGCGGCCCGACTTCTCCGCGTACTCCCAGGCGGCGTCGAGTACCTCCCGCACCTTCCAGCGGGTGTTCACGGGCACGAGCGTGTCGCGCAGCTCGTCGTCGGGGGCGTGCAGCGACACCGCGAGGCGGCACTTGAGGCCCTCGTCGGCGAGGCGCAGCATCGCGGGCACGAGGCCGACCGTGGAGACGGTGATGCCGCGCTGGGACAGGCCGAGGCCGTCGGGCTCGGGGTCGGTGAGCCTGCGGATCGCGCCGACCACCCGGTTGTAGTTGGCGAGCGGCTCGCCCATCCCCATGAAGACGATGTTGGAGAGCCTGGCGGGGCCGCCCGGCACCTCGCCGTCGCGCAGGGCCCGCATGCCGTCCACGATCTGGTGCACGATCTCGGCGGTCGAGAGGTTGCGGTCGAGGCCGTTCTGCCCGGTGGCGCAGAACGGGCAGTTCATGCCGCAGCCCGCCTGCGAGGAGATGCACATGGTCACCCGGTCCGGGTAGCGCATCAGCACCGACTCGACGAGGGTGCCGTCGTGCAGCCGCCAGAGCGTCTTGCGGGTGGTGTCGTCGTCGCAGGAGATGTGCCTGACCACCGACATCAGGTCGGGCAGCAGCGCGTCGGCGAGCCGCTGCCGGGACGCCGCGGGGATGTCCGTCCACTGGGCGGGGTCGTGCGCGTACCGCGCGAAGTAGTGCTGGGACAGCTGCTTGGCGCGGAACGGCTTCTCGCCTGCGGCGGCCACCGCCTCCCGGCGCTCGGCGGGCGTGAGGTCCGCGAGGTGCCGCGGCGGGCGCTTCGCGCCCTTGGGCGCCGCGAACGTCAGTTCCCCCGGCTTGGGCGCGGCCATCGGCGACAACTCCTCGGTACGACAGTGGTGTGGCGGGTCCCGTCCGCCGCGGCGCGCCGACGGAGGCGCGGGACCCGGGCCGCCCCGGGCGGTCTCACGGGACGGCCGCCGCGGCGCGGGGCCCGGCGGGACGGAGCACAAAGGGGTCCACCGCGTCACGCGGCGGACCCCTTCAGCGTACCTGCTCGGACCGGGACACCCGCCCGGCCGATGGCGACGGCGGCCGGCGCGGCCCGCACGGCTAGCGGGATCCCACGAACACCACCATCAGCAGCCAGACCACCGGCGCGGTCGGCAGCAGCGAGTCGAGCCGGTCCATGATCCCGCCGTGGCCCGGCAGCAGGGTCCCCATGTCCTTGATGCCGAGGTCCCGCTTGATCATGGACTCGCCGAGGTCGCCGAGCGTGGCGCTGACCGCGGCGCCGAGCCCCAGCAGCAGCCCCTGCCACCAGACGCCGCCGTCGACGAGGAAGTGCATGCACAGCGCGCCCGCCGCCATGGCGAACGCGACCGCGCCTGCGAGGCCCTCCCGGGTCTTGCCCGGGCTGATGCGCGGGGCCAGCTTGTGGCTGCCGAAGCGCCAGCCGACCGCGTACGCGCCCGTGTCGCTGATGACGGTGAGGATGATGAAGGTGAGCACGCGCCAGGGGCCGTCGTGCGCGGTGAGCAGCAGCGCGACGAAGGTGGCGAGGAACGGCACGTAGAAGACCGCGAAGACGCCCGCCGTGACGTCCCGCAGATAGCCGTCCGGCGGCTGCGCCATCCGCCAGACCAGGACCGCGAGCGCGGTCAGCGCCATCGCGAGCCAGGCGCCCTGGGGGCCCCACACGTACCCGGCGACGACCATCGTGGCGCCGCCCACCGCGAGCGGGACGATCGGCGCCCTGATGCCCTTCTTCTCGTCGAGCCTGCTGGTCAGCTCCCACAGGCCGACCACGACCGCGGCCGCGATCACCCCGACGAAGACGGCCTTGACGACGAAGAGCGAGGCGACGACCACGGCGCCGAGGCCGACGCCCACCCCTATCGCAGCGCGCAGGTCGCGCCCCGCGCGCTTCTTCTGCGGGGGCGCACCCGGGCCCTGCTGCGGTGCGGGCTGCGGTGCCGGGTTCGGCGGCATGGGCTCCTGCTGCGTCTCGTCGCGGAACAGGGGGCCGGCCTGGAGGCGCCCCGCCTCGCGGCCGGCGGCCTCGTCCCCCGTGGGGCGTTTGTCCACGGCGCCCCGGGCGGCGTACCCGGGCGCCGCGGCGTCCCGCGGACCGCCGTAGGGTCCGCCGGGCAGCGGGCCCGCCGGCGGCTGGGCGCCGGGCAGCGGACCCGCGTACGGGGCCCGGCCCCGGTGCCCGTTGGGCCGCCCGCCGGGCTCGGGGCCGCCCGGCTGCGGGCCGGCCCACGGCGGACCGCCGGTCACGGGTCCTTCGGGGCCGGGTCCTTCGGGCACGATGGGCATGGGCCGAGTCTGCTGGGCCTCGGGCTCATCGCGGGCGGGACCCGCCGGGGCAGCCCCCTGGTCGGGCGGGCCCCAGGGGCCTGCGGCCGGCCGGGTACCGCGGGAAAAGTCGTTCATCAGACCTCAAGCAGCTCGGATTCCTTGTGCTTGAGCAGCTCGTCGACCTGCGCGACGTACTTCGTCGTCGTGTCGTCGAGCTCCTTCTCGGCCCGCCTGCCCTCGTCCTCGCCGACGTCGCCGTCCTTGACGAGCTTGTCGATGGTCTCCTTGGCCTTGCGGCGCACGGCGCGGATCGAGATCTTCGAGTCCTCGGCCTTGGTCTTGGCGACCTTGATGAACTGGCGGCGCCGCTCCTCGGTCAGCTCGGGGAACACCACCCGGATGATGCTGCCGTCGTTGCTCGGGTTGACGCCCAGGTCGGAGTCGCGGATCGCCTGCTCGATGTTGCGCAGCGCGCTCTTGTCGAACGGCGTCACCACGGCCATCCGCGCCTCGGGCACCGAGAACGAGGCGAGCTGGTTGATCGGGGTCATGGCGCCGTAGTAGTCGGCGACGATCTTGTTGAACATCGCGGGGTGCGCGCGGCCCGTGCGGATCGCGGCGAAGTCGTCCTTCGCGACCAGGACGGCCTTCTCCATCTTCTCCTCGGCTTCGAGGAGGGTCTCTTCGATCACCACTTGCTCCTGGGTGTTGTGGGTGCGGTGTGCCACCGGCGGTGCGGTCCCCCACGCCTTGGGCGGTACCTGCGTCGCGTCTTTCCTGCACGGTGTCCGACCGGCAGGACTTTGTCCATACGGGACAGGTCCCGCACGGGGCGCTTGCGTGCGGGCGGGTCCGCGCGGCCTGGCTCCGTACAGCAGGGGCGCGTACGGACGGCGGCCGCGCGGGCGTCAGTCCCTGCTGCCCTGGTCGCTCACGAGAGTGCCGATCTTCTCCCCCTTGACGGCACGCGCGATGTTGCCCTCGGCCAGCAGCTCGAAGACCAGGATGGGGAGCTTGTTGTCCTGGCACAGGGTGATGGCGGTCAGGTCGGCGACGCGCAGGTCGCGCGAGATGACCTCGCTGAACTCCAGGGCGTCGTACTTGACGGCGCCCGGGTTGGTCTTGGGGTCGGCGTCGTAGACGCCGTCGACCCCGTTCTTGCCCATGAGCAGGGCCTCCGCGTGGATCTCCAGCGCGCGCTGCGCCGCGGTGGTGTCGGTGGAGAAGTACGGCATGCCCATGCCCGCCCCGAAGATCACCACGCGGCCCTTCTCCAGGTGGCGGACCGCGCGCAGCGGGATGTAGGGCTCCGCGACCTGCCCCATCGTGATCGCGGTCTGCACGCGGGTCTCGACGCCCTCCTTCTCCAGGAAGTCCTGGAGGGCGAGGCAGTTCATGACCGTGCCGAGCATGCCCATGTAGTCGGAGCGCGCGCGGTCCATGCCGCGCTGCTGGAGCTCCGCGCCGCGGAAGAAGTTGCCGCCGCCGATGACGACCGCGATCTGCGCGCCGTCGCGGACGACGGCCGCGATCTCGCGGGCGATGGCGTGCACGATGTCGGGGTCGACGCCGAGGGCACCCCCTCCGGCGAACGCCTCGCCCGACAGCTTCAGCATGAAGCGCCGGGGCCGGGGCCCAGAAGCGGTCAGATCGGCCGGGAAATGGTTGGCGTCCGCGTCTTTGCTCATGGGGTTCTCCTCGTACACGTACGACGAAGGCCATTGCCGGTGGGTCGGGGTGTCGTCCCTCGCGGCAATGGCCTCCTCGTCGGATCTGCGGTCGTCCGGCGGGTACGCGGCCGACGACTGCGTCAGACCCTAGCGGGGTCCGTCGTCCTCCGGGTACGACCGGGTCGGCGCGCTCGCGCCGACGCCGGGGTCAGGCGCCGACGCGGATGCGCGCGAAGCGCTTCAGCGTGACACCGGCCTCGTCAAGGACCTTCTTCACGGACTTCTTGTTGTCCTTGGCGAACGGCTGGTCGAGGAGGGTGACCTCCTTGAAGAAACCGTTGACCCGGCCCTCGACGATCTTCGGGAGGGCGGCCTCGGGCTTGCCCTCCTCGCGCGAGGTGGCCTCGGCGACGCGGCGCTCGTTCTCCACGACGTCGGCCGGGACGTCCTCGCGGGTGAGGTACTTCGGCGCGAACGCGGCGATGTGCTGCGCGACGTCCTTGGCGACCTCGGCGTTCTCCTTGTCCAGCTCGACCAGGACGCCGACCTGCGGCGGGAGGTCGGGCATGGTGCGGTGCATGTACGCGGCGACGAAGCCGCCGTCGGCGGGGAACTGCGCGAAGCGGTCGAGGACGATCTTCTCGCCGAGGTTGGCGTTCGCCTCGTCCACGTACGCCTGGACGGTCTTGCCGGCCTCGATCTCGGAGCCGAGCAGGGCCTGGAGGTCGGCGGGCTGCGTCTTGGCGACGTGCTCGGCGAGCGCCTGGGCAACGGACTGGAACTTGTCGCCCTTGGCGACGAAGTCCGTCTCGCACTTCAGCTCGAGCAGGACGCCGGAGGCGCGGTCATCGGCGATGAGGGAGACCACGGCGCCGTTCTCGGCGTTGCGGCCCTCACGCTTGGCGACACCCTTCTGACCCTTGACGCGGAGCAGCTCGACGGCCTTGTCGACGTTGCCCTCGGCCTCGTCGAGCGCCTTCTTGCAGTCCATCATGCCGGCGCCGGTCAGCTCGCGGAGCTTCTTGACGTCGGCGGCGGTGTAGTTCGCCATCTCTAGTTTCTCTCTTGAAGTCGAAGATCTACGGGTGGACGGCGGGAGCCGATGGCCCCCGCCGTCGCTGCGAACCCTGGGATCAGGCCTGCTCGGTGGCGGCTTCCGGCGCGGCCGGGTCGGCCGGGGTCTCGGCCTGCTGCTCGGCGTCGGCGACCTTGGCCGTCTCGGCGGAGGTCTGGACCTCGGCGTCCTCGGCGGGAGCGGCGCCCTCGGCGGGGGCTGCGGCGCCCTCGGCCGCGGCACCCTCGGCGGGAGCCTCGTCCTTCTTCTCCAGAAGGTTGCGCTCCCACTCGGCGAGCGGCTCGCCCGCGGCCTTCTCGCCCGGCTTCTGGTCGCCGGTCGCGACGCCGGAGCGGGCGATGAGGCCCTCGGCGACGGCGTCGGCGATCACGCGGGTGAGCAGGGTGACGGAGCGGATCGCGTCGTCGTTGCCCGGGATCTTGTAGTCGACCTCGTCGGGGTCGCAGTTGGTGTCGAGGATCGCGACGACCGGGATGTGGAGCTTGCGCGCCTCACCGACGGCGATGTGCTCCTTCTTGGTGTCGACGATCCAGACGGCGCTCGGCACCTTCTGCATCTCGCGGATGCCGCCGAGGGTCTTCTCCAGCTTGGCCTTCTCGCGCGAGAGGACCAGGAGCTCCTTCTTCGTGAGGCCGGAGGCGGCCACGTCGTCGAAGTCGATCTGCTCCAGCTCCTTGAGGCGCTGGAGGCGCTTGTAGACGGTGGAGAAGTTGGTCAGCATGCCGCCGAGCCAGCGCTGGTTGACGTAGGGCATGCCCACGCGCGTCGCCTGCTCGGCGATCGCCTCCTGCGCCTGCTTCTTGGTGCCGACGAACATGATGGAGCCGCCGTGTGCGACGGTCTCCTTGACGAACTCGTAGGCGCGGTCGATGTACGACAGCGACTGGAGCAGGTCGATGATGTAGATGCCGTTGCGCTCGGTGAAGATGAAGCGCTTCATCTTCGGGTTCCAGCGACGGGTCTGGTGACCGAAGTGGACGCCGCTCTCCAGCAGCTCCCGCATCGTGACGACGGCCATGGCCGCACTCCTAGGTACTCGGTTGTCGCGGCCGCCGGACGGCGGTCGCGCCTGACGCCCTGCGCGCCGTGCCGCAAAGGACCGAGAGGCGCTGGCACCGGTAGCTGATCGCCGGTGCCGGGGCGTGCGAAGTCGACCCGGTGACCCGGGCCGCACAGGAATTGTACGGGACCCTCGCACCCCCAGGTGACGGCGTTGTCCACAACCGCCGAGTTGTCCACAGATGCCGTTCATGATCCCCGCGCGGGGGCCTGCGGCGGGGAGAGTTCGGGGCATGGCAACTCTGCGTCTGCTGCTCTCCGCCGCGCTCCTGTGGGCCTGCGCGGCCCCGGCCGGGGCGGGTGCGCCCGCTGCCCCCGCGGCCGCGCCGGCGCCCGCCGCGCGCCTGCTGCCGCCGCACGGCCCCGCGGCGGGCCGGCGGGGCGGCAGGTCCTGGCCTGTGGCGGCGCGTCCCGAGGTGGTCAGGGGCTGGCTGCCGCCGCCCTCCGCCTACGGGCCGGGCCACCGGGGCGCGGACCTCGCGGCCCGCGCCGGCGACGCGGTGCTCGCGGTGGCCGACGGGCGGGTGTCCTTCGCGGGGCGCGTGGCGGGGCGCGGCGTCCTGTCCATCGTCCTGGCCGGCACGGGGGCGCCGCCGCTGCGCGTCACCTACGAGCCGGTGGCGGCGCTGGTCGCGCGGGGCGAAGTGGTGCGGGCGGGCCAGGTGGTGGGGCGGCTGGCCGCAGGGCCCTTCCACTGCGCCGCGGGCTGCCTGCACCTCGGGCTGCTGCGCGGCCCCGCCTATCTGGACCCGCTGGCTCTGCTGCCCGCGCCCGGCCCCTCCCGCCTGCTGCCGCTCGGCCCGGGCCCGCCGGACGGCGGGCGGACCGGCGAACCTGGGTCCCCGGCGTGAGGCCGGGAGGCGGGATCCGGGGCCGCCTCAGGCGTGGCCCGTGACCCCGCCGAGCGCCATGGCCACGGCGGCCTCGGCGATCTCTGCGGGCTCCTCGGCAGCGCCCAGCTCGATCCGGCGCACGGCGGCATCCACGACACCCTGGAGGAGCATGGCGGCCAGCCGGGGGCTGCGGTGGCCGAGGTCGCCGAGCGCGGCGACGACCATCGCGACGAGCCCGCCGTGGGCTGCGCGGATCTTCTCGCGGGCGCCGTCGTCCAGCTCGCTCGCGGAGATCGCGACGACGGCGCGGTGGCGCCGGTCCCCGACGAGCGCAAGCTGCGTGCGGACGTACGCCTCGATCCGCGCGGTGGGCGTCGGCGCGGCGGCCATCGCGGCGGACACCTCGGCCGCCCAGACGGGGAAGTCGACGGCGCACAGCTCCTCGACCACGGCGGCGCGGGAGCGGAAGTACTCGTAGACGGAGGACCTGGCGAGCCCCGTGCGCTCGGCGAGCGCGGGGAACGTCAGCGCCTCGGTGCCGCCTTCCGACAGCAGGGTGCGCGCGGCGTCGAGCAGGGCGTCGCGCTGCATGGTCCGGTGCTCGGCCACGGAGGCCGCTCGAATCCTGGGCACGGTCCCACTTTACAAATCCGCCAATTTGGCTCGCAGCTGGAGGACCGACTTCGTGTGGATCTGGCTGACCCTGCTCTCCGTGACGCCGAGGACGTTGCCGATCTCGGCCAGCGTCAGCCCCTCGTAGTAGTAGAGCGTCACGACGGTCTTCTCCCGGTCGGGGAGCGTGTTGATGGCGCGGGCGAGGAGCCTGCGCTGCTCCCGGTCCTCCGCGACCTCGACGGGGTCGTCGGCCGCGGTGTCCTCCAGGGTGTCCATGAGGCTGAGCCTGTCGCCCTCGCCGCCGACGTGCAGGAGCTCCTCAAGGGCGACGACGTTGGCGAGCGACAGCTGGCCGAAGACGGCGTGCAGCTCGTCGACGGCGATGCCCATCTCGGCCGCCACCTCGCTCTCCGAGGGGGTGCGTCGCAGCTTGGCCTCGAGGGTGGCGTAGGCGCGCTCGGCGGCGCGGGCCTTCTGCCGGACGGAGCGCGGGATCCAGTCCAGGGCGCGCAGCTCGTCGATCATGGCGCCGCGGATGCGGGTGATGGCGTACGTCTCGAACTTGATGGACCGCCCGATGTCGAACTTCTCGATGGCGTCGATCAGCCCGAACACCCCGGAGGAGACGAAGTCCGCCTGCTCCACGTTGGGCGGCAGGCCGACGCTGACCCGTCCCGCGACGTACTTCACCAGCGGCGAGTAGTGCAGGATCAGCTGCTCGCGCAGCCGGTTGTCGCCCGTCGCCTTGTAGGTCCGCCACAGCTCGTCGAGCGACGAGGGCGCGGGCGGCCGGTCGGCGCTCCGGGCCTGTGGGGGCGCCGACCGGGCCGCTGTGCGGTCGGACCCGGAGGTGTGCTGGGGCATGCGGTGCCTTGAGCCGTTCTGCTGTGACGTGGGGATTTACGGATGAGCGTAGCGTGATCGGCCGGTCGCGTTACGCGCATGGGTGCGGGAGCGGTACCGCACCTGCCGACCGTGCCGTCAGCGGGATATGGGGGTCATCCGCCTCACCCTGTCACCCGAATGCCCCAGGTCAAGCACCCTGCGGCGGGGTATCTCCCGCGCCCTGCGGCGGCCCGGCGGGATGCCACTTGTCGCTGTGTCGTTCGACAAACCCGAGCGAGTGAAGCTCGACCAGCCGGGCGAGGGCCGCGTCGGGCGTGGTCCCGGCGGCCCGCGCCACCTCGGTGACCCCCGCGGGGCCCCGCGCGGGCAGCGATTCGAGGACCCGTGCGCACTCCGCCCCGAGCAGGTCCCTCGGCAGCACGGGCCCCCTGCGCTCGGGGGCGAGCTCACCGACGGCGCCGACCAGTTCGATCACCTCGTCCGCGTCCGTGACCAGCACACCCTCGCCGCGCAGCAGTTCGTGGACGCCCCCGGAGAGCGCGCTCGTCACGGGCCCGGGCACGCCCATCGCGTACCGCCCGAGGCGCCGCGCCCAGCGGGCCGTCGACAGGGAGCCGCTGCGGTAGGCGGCCTCGACCACGACGGTGCCGCGGGTGAGGGCGGCGATCACGCGGTTGCGCAGGATGAACCTGCTGCGGGTCGGATGGTCGCCGGGCGGCAGTTCACCGATGACGAGGCCCTGTTCGGCGATGCGTGCGATCAACTCGGCATGACCGCGGGGATAGGCCGTGTCGATGCCGCAGGCGAGCACGGCGGCGGTCGCCCCGCCCGCGGCGAGCGCGCCGCGGTGGGCCGCGGCGTCGACGCCGAAGGCCGCGCCCGAGACGGTGACCCAGCCGCGGGCCGCGAGCCCGCAGCCGAGCGCGGCCGCCACATGGGCGCCGTAGGGCGTGCAGGCGCGGGCCCCGACCACGGCGACCGACCGCAGGGCCCACAGCCGGAGGTCGGGCGTGCCCCGCACCCACAGCCCGAGGGGCTGGGCGGCGCCGAGGTCCCCGAGCTGGCTCGGCCACTCGGGGTCGCCGGGGCAGACGAACCTGACGCCGCCCGCCTGGGCCGCAGCGAGGTCCGCCTCGGGATCGGCGGCCGCGGCGCGTGCCCGGTACCCGTCGAGCCGCCGGGGCCGCGCGCCGGTGAGCCGGGCGGCGGCCTCGTCCGCGTCGCCGGTGAGCAGGGCGAGGAGGCGGGGCGCGCCGAACCTGGCGAGCCACCCGCCGCCGGTCTCGTCGCCCGGCTCGAACACCCGCGTCAGCGCCGCCCTGGCCCGCCGCTCCCCCGTCTCCGCCGCATCGGCCACGACGCCCTCGCCGGTCACGGCACCCTCACCGGTGTCGCGGGCGGCGGAGCCTGCGGGAGGGCGCCTCGGGGGATGCCGGTGCGGAGTTCGAGGGCGAGGGCCACGTCGTGCTCTCCCGGGCGGTCGCGGCCGGCCAGGTCGGCGACCGTCCAGGCGACCCTGAGGACGCGGTCGAGGCCCCGTGCGGTGAGCAGGCCGCGCTCCAGGTCGCGCTCTGCGGCGGCGAGCGCGCCGGGCGCGAGGGGCCAGCGGGTGCGCAGCTCGTGCCCCGGCACCTCGCTGTTGAGCCCCCAGGGCATGCCCGCGTACCGCTCGGCTGCGCGCCGTCTTGCCGTGCGGACCCGGGCGGCGACCACCGCGCTCGGCTCGCCCCTGGTGCCGTCGCCCAGCAGGTCGGCGCGCTGCACGGGCTGCACCTCGACCCGCAGGTCCACCCGGTCGAGCAGGGGCCCGGACAGCCGGGCCTGGTAGCGGCGCACGGCCGAGGGCGGGCACTCGCAGGCCGCCGCGGGGCCGCCGCGCCTGCCGCACGGGCAGGGGTTGGCGGCGAGCACCATCAGGAACCGCGCGGGCAGCCGCACCACCCCCGCGCTGCGTGCCACCACGACGTGGCCGGATTCCAGCGGCTGGCGCAGCGCGTCCAGGGCGCGTCCGGCGAATTCCGGGGCCTCGTCGAGGAAGAGGACCCCCCGGTGGGCGAGGGAGACCGCGCCGGGCCTCGGCAGGCCGTTGCCGCCGCCGACGAGCGCCTGCATCGTCGCCGAGTGGTGCGGGGCGCAGTAGGGCGCCGTGCGCACCAGGGGCTCGCCCGGCGGGAGGATGCCGGCGACCGAGTGCACGGCGGTCACCTCCAGCGACTCCTGCCCCGTCAGCGGCGGCAGGATCCCTGGCAGCCGCTCGGCGAGCATGGTCTTGCCCGCGCCGGGAGGCCCTGAGAGCAGCAGGTGGTGCCCGCCGGCCGCGGCGACCTCGAGTGCGGCGCGCGCCGCGCCCTGCCCGGCGACGTCCGCCAGGTCGGGGCCCGTGGCGCCCGGCACGATGCCCGTGCCCGCCCCCGCGCCCGGCACCGAGAGCCCTGCGAGCATCGCGTCGGGCCTGCCGTCCCGCTCCTGGGCGGGTTCGTCGGGCACCGGCTCGTCGCCGAGGACCGCGATCAGCTGGCCGAGGCTGCGCACCCCGAGCACGGACACCCCGGGCACCAGCGCGGCCTCGCCCGCGGTCCGCTCGGGGACGACGACCTGCCGGTACCCCGCCTCGGCCGCGGCGAGCACCGCGGGCAGCACCCCGCGGACCGGTCTGACCCGCCCGTCGAGGCCCAGCTCGCCGATGAGCACCAGGTCCTCGATGGCGCGCGGGTCGATGCGCTCGGCCGCACCGAGCACAGCGGCGGCCACGGCGAGGTCGAAACCGCTGCCGGACTTGGGCACGAAGGCCGGGCTGAGGCTCACCGTGAGCTTCTTCTGCGGCCACGGGACGCCGGCGTTGACCACGGCGGCCCGCACCCGGTCCTTGCTCTCCACCAGGCTCTTGTCGGGCAGCCCCACCAGGGTGAAGGCCGCGACCCCTGGCTCCAGGTCGGCCTGGACCTCCACCACCACGCCCTCGACGCCGACGAGGGCGACGGAGCACGCGCGTGCGAACGCCATTCAGGCCACCCCCCGCACATGCTCGACCTCGGGGCTGCCGCGCTCCGGCAGCACCACCCCGACCAGGTCGATGCGCACACCGCCGGGTGGCGGCCCCGACGACCGCTCGATCCAGCAGGCCGCGAGGCGTCTGAGCCGGTCGGCCTTGACCGGCGTGATCGCCGCCATCGGGTGCTGGAAGCCGCCCGCCCTGCGGGTCTTCACCTCGCAGACCACGAGCGTGTCGGCGTCCATCGCCACGATGTCGATCTCGCCGGTCCTGCCGCACCGCCAGTTCCGCGCGAGCACGCGCATGCCCGCAGCGGTCAGCCGCCGGGCCGCGAGCCCCTCTCCGTACCGCCCCAGTGCCCCCGTCGCGTTCATCTCGGCACCACCTCCGGCACCGACTCTGGCGCACGGCGGGGAACCGGGTGGATCTTGGTCGGGGAACGGTGGACAACTCTCCGGGCTGTGGACAACCCGGTCACCCGTCCGAGTGAGTCAGGCGGGGGCGAGCGGGGAGAGCGGCGGGGGCCGCCGCTGCGGTCAGCCCGCGGGGAGCTCCAGGTCGTCGTTCTTGTTGAGCTCCTCGATGTTCACGTCCTTGAATGTCAGGACGCGCACCTGCTTGACGAACCTGGCCGGCCTGTACATGTCCCAGACCCAGGCATCCGCCATCGTGACTTCGAAGAAGACCTCGCCCTGCACCGAGTGCACCTGCATCTCGTAGTCATTGGTGAGGTAGAAACGGCGCTCGGTCTCGATCACGTATTTGAACAGGCCGACGACATCTCGGTACTCCCGGTAGAGCTTCAGCTCCATCTCGGTCTCGTACTTCTCGAGGTCCTCGGCGCTCATGGCATCCCCTTCAGCCGTTCGTCCCCCCATTGTGCTCCGGTGCGGGCCGCCGCTAGGCGGTTTCGGTACCGAGCATCAGCGGCGCACCGGGGGGACCCTCGTCGAGCAGCGTACGCAGCAGCCCGGCGAGCCTGGTCGGGTACACCGTCTCACGCGTCGCCTCCAGTTCCGCGCAGGTCCACCACCGCAGCCCCGCGACGCTGCGCCGCTCCAGCTCGGTCAGGCCCGCGGGCGCCGCCTCCGTCTGTTCCGTACGCCCGAGGAAGTACCACTCGTCCTGGTCCCAGCGCCGCCCGTCGAAGGGGAAGGAGCACCTGCGGCGCCACAGCACCGGGCCGAGATCGATCCGGGTGATCCCCGTCTCCTCCGCGAGCTCGCGGCGCACGGCCTGCTCGTGGCTCTCGCCGCCCTCAAGACCGCCGCCGGGGGTGAACCACCAGGTGAGCGCGGGATCGGCGGGTTCGTGCCCGTGGATCAGCAGGATGCGGTCGTCGGGGTCGAGCAGCACCATGCGGGCCACGCGCCGCGGCTCAGCGGGCACCGGCGGGCTCCGCCGCGGGCGTGCTGCGGGTCCTGCCGCGCCGGTTGAGCAGCGGGCCGAGGGCGGCGCCGACGAAGATCAGGACGGCTCCCGCGATCACGGCCCCCGCCATCAGCCGCAGCGGCCCGGGGGCCGAGACGCCGCCCGGCAGGGCGGCGAACGCGGCGGGCCGCGCCACCGTGCGGGCGGGCGGCCAGACGACCGCGTCGACCCGCCCCCGTACGTCCGAGCGGGGCACCGAGCCCTGCTCCCGGTCCTGGAGGTGGACGCGCGAGTCGAGCGACGTGGCGCGGGCGTCGCCGAGCATGAACAGCTCGCCCGCCGGCACCTTCGCGGAGAAGTTCGCGCCCGCGGCACGGTTTCCCGCGAGCGACTTGTCGGTGTAGGGCTCGTCGAGGGCGGTGCCGTTCACGGTCAGCCTGCCCTGCTTGTCGCAGCAGGCGACGGTGTCGCCGCCGACGCCGACGACCCGCTTGACCAGCGGCAGCTCGCCCCACTCCGCGTCCTTGAAGACGACCACGTCGCCCCGGTGCACGGCGCTGCCCGCTATCCGCTGGGCGAGGACCTTGTCACCCGCGTCCACCGTGGGGGTCATGGAGCCGGTGGGCACGGTGTAGGGCTGGTACGCGACGGCGGCCCAGGCGAAGCCGCCGAGGAACAGCACACAGCCGACGGCGACGACCAGCCCCGACAGCCTGCTGCCGAGGCGGCCGCCGCCGCCCTTCGTCCGTCCTGCCCTGCTCATCCCGGCACGCCCCCGTTCGGAGTGTGATCCCGGCCCTCGGGATTCCGGGAGGCACCCTACCCGGCGGTACCCGGGCCGGTGAGCCGCCTGCGGCGCCACAGGACCAGCGGTACGGCCCCCGCGACGCCGGCGGCGCCGGGGGCCGCCGTGAGGGCGGCCGCGCTGAGTCCTGACTGGTCAAAGGTGCCGGGGACGCCGAGGATGTGCCAGCGGTTGACGGGCCAGGCGACCACGAAGGCGCGCCCGACGACGTCCTTTGTGGAGACCGTGCCGTTTCCGGGGAGGTTCTGGTGGTAGCGGGAGTCGCTGGAGTCCTGGCGGTGGTCGCCCATGACCCAGATGCGGCCCTGCGGGACCTTGATCGGGCCGAACGGCATGTCGTCGCACGGGGTGTTGCCGGGGAAGATGTAGCCGGACTCGCTCAGCGCGTGGCCGTTGACGACGACCGGGCCGCCCTTCTTGCAGGAGACGGTGTCGCCGCCCACCGCGATGACCCGCTTGATCAGGTCCTTCTCCTCGGCGGACGGCATCAGGCCGATGAAGCTGAGGCCCTTCTGCACCACGTTCTGCTGGGGGGTGGGCTCGCCTTCGAGCCAGCCGCCCGGGTCGTGGAAGACGACGACCTCGCCGCGCTGCGGCTCGGAGCCGAACCACGGGGTCAGCTTGTCGACCAGGACCCGGTCGCCCCGCTGGAGGGTGTCCTGCATCGAGTCCGAGGGGATCGAGAACGCCTGCACGAGGAACGTCTTGATCACCAGCGCGAGGGCGAGGGCGATGACGACCAGCAGCGGCAGTTCCTTCCAGAAGGAGCGCTGCTGCCCCCGCTGCCGCTGCCTGCGCGACCTGCCGCCCCTGTGCGTCCGCTCGTCTTCCATCACTTCACCAGGCATTCCAGGCACTCCGTCGGTCAGGGCTTCGGGCGACTCGGCGAGCTGCTCGCGGCCCTCTTCCGGGCCTTCCTGTCCTGATCGTGAGCCGACCGCCACATCCCCCACATCCACTCCTTCACCTTGTGTGAATCCGTCGGGTCCGAATTCACTGCGTGTGACCCCGCCGGGTGCGGGCCCACTCCGTGCGGGCGTCCGCCCCGCTGCCGGGACAGAACCACCACTCCCATAACGAGCGGAAGTTCCGCAGGGCTCGGGGGCGCGGGCAATCCGTCCGAGGCCCGACGAGCCACCCTAGGGGCAGCGGCCGCGGGCGCGCCGCCAGGGCCCGCCACCGCCCCGAACGTCGCGGGATCGTCGAGTCTGCGCCAGTGCCCGAGTGGCCAGGCGATCACCACGGCGCGGCCCACGACGTCGGAAAGAGGCACCGTGCCCTGGAATTCCTCGTCCATGTGGTAGCGCGAGTCCGCGGAAAGGGCACGGTGGTCGCCGAGGAAAAACAGCCGTCCCTCGGGCACTTTCACGTCGAACGAGATCGTCGACGGCGCGTTGCCCGGGTAGAGATAGGGCTCGTCGAGGGCTTTTCCGTTGACGGTGACTTTGCCGTTCGCGTCACAACATTTGACGGTGTCACCGCCGATGCCCACGACCCGCTTGATGAGGTCGCGGTCGTCCGCCGAGGGCAGCAGGCCGATGAACGTCAGGCCCTTCTTCAGCTGCCGCACGCCGGGCCCTGAGGTGTCGGGCGCCTGCCGCTCGCCGGCCAGCCAGTCGCCCGGGTCCTTGAAGACGACGACGTCGCCGCGGTGCGGCCGCGACCCGAACCACGGAGTCAGCTTGTCGACGAGGACCCGGTCGCCGATGCGGATCGTGTCCTCCATCGAGCCCGAGGGGATCACGAACGCCTGCACCAGGAAGGTCTTCAGGACGAGCGCGATCACCACGGCGACGACGATCAGCAGGGGTATCTCGGTGACGGCCGAGCGCCGTCTGCGCCGCTTGACGCGCCGGGCCAGCCGCCTGCGCTCCGCCCTGCCCGCCAGGGCGGCACCCTCGGGACCGCCCCGCGGGCCGTGGCCGGCGGGACGGCCGCGCCTACCCATGCGCGCCGCCGGGCGCGGGCACGCGCGCGAACAGCGCGCGGCCGCCGCGTACGGACGCCCAGTGGCTCAGCGGCCAGGCGATCCACCTGGCCCGGCCGATGACCCGGTCCACGGGCACCATGCCGCCGCCGGGGTCGCCGAGGTGGTCGCGGGAGTCCCGCGAGTCGGCGCGGTGGTCGCCGAGGACGAAGAGGGTGCCCGGCGGCACCACGATGTCGAACCTGACACTTGAGGGTGCGTCGCCCGGCATCACGTACGGCTCGCTCACGGCCCGCCCGTTCACCTCGATGCGGCCCCCCGCCGTGCAGCAGACGACCCGGTCGCCGCCCACGCCCACGACGCGCTTGACGTAGTCCGTGTCCGAGGGGCCCGCGAGGCCCACGGCGGCGGCCGCGCCGCGCACCAGGGAGGTGACGGGGTTGACGGGCGGCGCCTCCTGGACGAAGGAGCCCGTGCCGTCGAACACCACCACGTCGCCGCGCGCGACCGTGCCGCCGAAACGGTACGCCAGCTTGTCGACGAGGACCCGGTCGCCGACGCGCAGCGTGGGCTCCATCGAACCGCTCGGGATCAGGAACGGCTGCATCACGAAGTGGCTGACCAGCAGCGCGCACACCACGCACAGCACCCCGACGCCGAAGACCCCGCGCCAGGAGAGCGGGCCGCGCGCTCCCGCGGCCTCCTCCCGTCCCACGGCGCCCGGCTCGTCGGGCCCCGGCTCCTCAGGGCCCTGCTGATCGGGACCCGGCCGGTCGGAGCCCCCGGGACACACGGAGCGCGGCCCCTCGTCGCCGTCCCGTGGAGGGGCGGGCGAGGGGCCGCGCTCGGTGTCGTACGCGTCGCTGTCCATCGGGCCCTGAGCTTATCGGGCCCCGCTGTGGACCCGGCGGTCAGTTGTCGCGCTTCTCCTTGATCTTCGCGGCCTTGCCGCGCAGCTCACGGAGGTAGTACAGCTTCGCGCGGCGGACGTCGCCGCGGCTGACCAGCTCGATCTTCTCGAAGATCGGGCTGTGCACGGGGAAGGTGCGCTCGACGCCGACCGAGAAGGACACCTTGCGGACCGTGAAGGTCTCGCGGACGCCCGAACCCTGGCGGCGGATGACGACGCCCTTGAACTGCTGGATGCGGGAGCGGTTGCCCTCGATGACGCGGACGTGGACGTTGACCGTGTCGCCGGGACGGAAGGCGGGGAGGTCGGTCCGCAGCGACGCGGAGTCGACGGTGTCGAGCAGGCTGGACATGAGGTTCTGCTTCCTCGCCGATGCCACAGGTCATCAGCGGAATATCGGGATGCGGTAGTGGGTGCCGCTCGCGTCGGACGGGCGTCGATCCCCCTGTGGCAGGGGCGCCAGGCGGACGCACGGCAGCGGCTCATTCTTCCACGTCGGGCGGCCTGCGCCAAAATCGCCCTCCGGGCTCGGGCGCCCAGCCGAGGATGGAGAGGGTCTCCCGGTCCTTCTTGTCGAACGCCGCGGGGTCGCAGCGCTCGATCAGATCGGGCCGGTGGGCGGCGGTCCTGGCCAGCGCCTCGTCCCTGCGCCAGCGGGCGACCCTGCCGTGGTGGCCGCTGAGCAGTACCTCGGGCACGCCCCTGCCGCGCCACTCGGGCGGCTTGGTGAAGACGGGCCCCTCCAGCAGGTCGGCCATGGCGCCGGGCGCGAAGGAGTCGTCGCGGTGGGACTCGGCGTTGCCGAGCACGCCGGGCAGCAGCCGGGCGACCGCCTCGGTGATCACCAGGACCGCCGCCTCGCCGCCCGCGAGCACGTAGTCGCCGATGGAGACCTCGTACACCGGCATCCTGGTGGCGTACTCGGCGGTGACGCGGCCGTCGATGCCTTCGTACCTGGCCGGCGCGAAGACCAGCCAGGGGCGCTCGGACAGCTCCACGGCGAGCGCCTGCGTAAAGGGCCGGCCGCTGGGCGTGGGCACGACCAGGGCGGGGCCGTGCGCGCCCTGCTCGTACCCGTCGGCCAGGAGCTCGTCCAGGGCGTCACCCCACGGTCCGGTCTTCATGACCATGCCGGGGCCGCCGCCGTAGGGGGTGTCGTCGACGGTGTTGTGCCGGTCGTACGCCCACTGCCGCAGGTCGTGCACCCGGACGTCGAGCAGCCCGCCCGCGCGCGCCTTGCCGACGAGGGAGACGTGGAGCGGGTCGAGGTACTCGGGGAAGATCGTGACGACGTCGAGCCTCATCGGGGGCCGTCCACCGGCCCGCCCGCGCCCGCGTCCCCGCTGCCGTCGGCGGCCGTACCCGGGGCTCCACCGGCCGTCTCCGTGCCCGCCGCGGCCGCGCCGGCCCCGGGCGCGGCCGTCTCCGCCTGCGCGTCGTCCAGCAGGCCGGGCGGCGGCTCGACGACGGCCCGCTGCTCTTCGAGGTCGATCTCGGTGACGATCTCCTCGACGAACGGGATCATCACCTCGCTGCCGTCCGGCCGCTCCACGATGAACAGGTCCTGCGAGGGCAGGTGGGAGATCTCCGTGATCCGGCCGACCTCGGTGCCGTCGGCGAGGACCACGTCGAGGTCCATCAGCTGGTGGTCGTAGAACTCGTCCGGGTCGTCGGGGAGCTCCTCCGGGTCGACCTCGGCGATCAGCAGGACGTTGCGCAGCGCCTCCGCGGCGCCGCGGTCCGCAACGCCGTCGAAGCGCAGCAGGAGCCGGCCGCTGTGCACCCGGCCGGTGGCGATGGTCAGGGGGCCCGCGGAGGCGGGGTCCGTGGCGAGCACGGCGCCGGGGCCGAGCCTCACCTCGGGTTCGTCCGTGCGCACCTCGACGGTGACCTCGCCCCTGATCCCGTGGGCGCGGCCGACCCGGGCAACTACCAACTGCACTGCGTGTGCCTCTCCTGATGAAACGGCACGGGCCAGGGAGGGCTCAGCCTCCCCGGCCCGTGCCGGTGTTCCACTGCGTCAGCGGACCTGGTCCACGTCGACGAGGTCGACGCGGATGCCCCGGCCGCCGATCGCGCCCACGACGGTGCGCAGCGCGCGTGCGGTGCGGCCGTTGCGGCCGATCACCTTGCCGAGGTCGTCGGGGTGGACGCGGACTTCGAGGACGCGGCCGCGGCGCAGGTTGCGCTCCGCGACGCGCACGTCGTCCGGGTTGTCGACGATGCCCTTCACGAGGTGCTCAAGAGCCTCCTCGAGCATCGTCAGCCCTCGGTCGACTCGGCGGCGGCCGAGGAGTCGGCGTCGTCGGCCTTCTTGTCGGCCTTCTTCGCCTTCTGCGTGATCGCCTCGCCCTTGGGCTCGTCGCCGGCCTCCTTGGCCGCGGCCTCGAAGAGTCCGCTGCGGTCGGCCTTCGGCTCGGGCTGCTTCAGCGGCTCGGGGGCGGGCAGGCCCTTGTGCGCCTGCCAGTCGCCGGTCAGCTTCAGGATGGCGAGGACCGGCTCGGTCGGCTGGGCGCCGACGGAGAGCCAGTACCGCGCGCGGTCCGAGTCCACCTGGATGCGCGAGGGGTTCTCGATCGGGTGGTACAGGCCGATCTCCTCGATGGCCCGGCCGTCACGGCGGGTGCGGGAGTCGGCGACGACGATGCGATAGTGAGGCGAACGGATCTTGCCCAGACGCTTCAGCTTGATCTTGACTGCCACGGGAGTGGTGTCTCCTGGTCTTGACGTGGTGGGGCCACAACGGGATGCCACGTGGGGTTGTGGTACCCGATCTGCCCGATGGACGCGTCAGCCGGAGGAGAGAGGGGTCCTGTTCGACTGTCGAGTACAGCCATTCATTGTGCCACACGTACGGAGCAGGGCCGTACGCGCTCCCGGGGCCTCGCCGCATGGCCGGACGGCCGGTGGACCCGGCCGCCCGGCCCCGGACGAGGAGTCGCGGGAGCGCTCGCGCGTGCGGCGCTCCCGCGTCAGCCCGCGGCGGCGACGACGTCCTGCGCCTCGGTCTCCGGGATGCGGAAGGGCTTGCCGCAGCCGCCGCAGACGATCGGCGCCTGCGCGAGGACGGACGGCACGACGCGGACGTTGCGCCCGCAGTCGCAGACCGCCTTCACCCGCACACCGCCGCCCGATGAGCCGTGCCGTGCGGCGGGCCCGCGGAAGCTGCGCTTGGTGTCGCCCGCGGTGGCGGCCAGATGGGCTTTGAGCGCCCGCTGGAGGCGCTCCGTCGTCGGGCGGTAGCGCCGCTTCGCCTCGGGGGTGAGCGCGACCAGCGAGAAGCCGCTGCTCGCGTGCGGCTCCTCGGGGTGGTCGAGGCCCATCTCCTCGGCGATCGCGAGGAATCGGCGGTTGTGGTAGCGGCCGGCGCGCGAGGTGTCCCGCACTCCTCGCGCGGCGGCGATGCCGTGGACCGCTTCGTGAAGCAGTCGCTCGAAGGAGAGCTCGGCGCCGCAGGCGGACGAGGACTCTCCGATCAGGGACTCTGGCGCGGCGAGATCCGGCAGCTCGGGGTGGTACCGCTGAATGTCGGCCCACGCCTGCGCCAGCTCTGCGGCGAGAACAGGTGGTGTCGTGCTCACGTCGTGTACAACGATCAGAATCGCCGCCGGGTTCCATTACGGGGCATCCCAATTAATTTGCCCGTACCCGTCAGTTGCCGTGGATGCGCGCCGACGAGGGCAGGTGCGCCGAACTGTGGATAACTCTCACAGCTCACACCAAGGCGGTACGTAGCGACCGCTACGCAGCGGCGCGTAGCCGTCGTACGCACAGCCCTGCCGCCGCCCGGGCCCCGGCTCTCCGACGCGGGGGCCCGGCTCGCGGTTCCCGCGAGTTTCCGGCGACAGGCCCGCGGGCGGCTCAGTAGGCGCGGGCGACCAGGGCGACCGTGCCGGGGGCGTCGTCGGAGCCCGGCACGGAGCCGTCCTCGCCGACGAGGCAGCGCACGGTGACGCCCTGCTCGGCGAGCTTGGCCTCGCCCTCCTCGCCGAGGTCGGCCCAGGGGATGCGCGCCCAGCCGGTCGCCGCGGCCTCGACGGCCTCGTCGACCGTAGCCACGTCCGCGGTGCGCGCCTCGCGGCGCTCCCTGGACTCGCGCAGCAGCTGCGCCTGGTCCTCCTCCAGGAGTCCCGGCAGCAGCCCGGGCAGCGCGTCGAGGGCGACGGACTCCTTGCCGCCCGGGATGCGGCGGGCCAGCATCGCCGTGCCGGCCGCCACGTCGCGCGGGCCGATCTCGACGCGTACGGGCACGCCCTTGAGCTCCCAGTCGACGGCGCGGCGGCCGAAGGGGGTGTCGGTGCGGTCGTCGACCTGCACGCGCAGGCCCGCGTCCTTGAGCCGGGCGCCGAGGGTGCGCGCCGCGTCGAGGACGGCGTCGTCCTCCTTGATCGCGAGGACGACGACCTGGGTGGGCGCGAGGCGCGGCGGGACCCGCAGGCCGCTGTCGTCGCCGTGCGACATGATCAGGCCGCCGACCATGCGGGTGGAGGCGCCCCAGGAGGTCTGCCAGACCAGCTCCTGGGTGCCCTCCTTGGAGAGGTACTGGGTGTGGAAGGCCTTGGCGAAGTTCTGGCCGAGCTCGTGCGAGGTGCCCATCTGGAGGGCCTTGCCGTCGCCCATCATGCCTTCGAGGGTGAGGGTGTTGACGGCGCCGGCGAAGCGCTCGCGGCGGGTCTTGCGGCCGAGCACCACGTCCACGGCGAGCATGTCGAACATGAACTCGCCGTACACGTTCCGGTGGATGTGCGCGGCGAAGTCGCGGGCGTCCTCGTAGGTGGCGTGGGCGGTGTGGCCCTCCTGCCAGAGGAACTCGGTGGTGCGCAGGAAGACGCGGGGGCGCAGCTCCCAGCGGACGACGTTGGCCCACTGGTTGATGAGCAGCGGGAGGTCCCGGTAGCTCTGCACCCACTTGGAGAAGTACTCGTTGATGATCGTCTCGGAGGTGGGCCTGACGACGACCGGCTCCTCGAGCTCCTTGCCGCCGCCGTGGGTGACGACGGCGAGCTCGGGCGCGAACCCCTCGACGTGCTCGGCCTCCCGCGTCAGGTACGACTGCGGGATGAAGAGGGGGAAGTACGCGTTGGAGACCCCGGCGTCCTTGATGCGGGCGTCCATCTCGGACTGCATGCGCTCCCACAGCCCGTACCCGTACGGCCTAATCACCATGGTGCCGCGCACGGGGCCGTTGTCGGCCAGCTCGGCCTTGTTGATCAGGTCCTGGTACCAGCGGGGGAAGTCGTCCGCCCGCGGTGTGAGTACGGGTGCCTTTGCCATGGCGGGCATCGTACGGCCGCGGCGTGGCGAAGCCGCAATCGGCCCGGAGCCGGGCGGCGAACGCCCCGGACACGAACAGTTTACGTGTCCCCCACTGGACGCGACCGCCGATGCGCAGTTCCCTGGCATACGGGGGGATGTGGGTGCGTACACACACGGAGGATGCCCGGCAGGGCACGACCGACCTCTCGGCGGATTGGGGCGCTTTCATGACACGCACGCTCGTCGACGACCACAGGCAGCACCGGACGAGGGACCGGGGCGCGGCCCCCGCCCCCGCGGACATCAGTCCGCGCGCCCGCGACTGGGCGGAGATCCAGGAGCGGATGCTGGTGCCGCTGTACGAGGCGGTCTACGAGCGGCTGGAAGTGCGGGAGGGGACGCGGCTGCTCGCCCTCGGCTGCGGCTCCGGGCTCTCGCTGCTGATGGCGGCGACGCTGGGCGCCCAGGTCACGGGGGTGGACTCGGACGAGGAACTGCTCGCGCTCGCCGGGGAGCGGCTGCGCGCCGGGCACGGCGCCGCACGCCGGCTGCTGCCCGCCGACCGGCTGGCGGAGGCGGAGGAGCCCGAGGCGGCGCCGTACGACGTGGTCACGGTCTTCCGCCCGGTGGGTTCTGTGGCGGGGGACACCCTGAGCCCGGTGCCCGCGCTGCGCGCGGCGCTGCCGCTGGCGCGGCGGGGCGCGCCGGTGGTGCTGGCCGGCTGGGGCCCGCCCGAGCGGTGCGCGGCGTCCGGGGTGCTGGGGGTGGCGGGGCGGCTGACGGACCGGCTGCGCAAGGGGACGTGGCGGCCCGCACACCGGGACGACCTGGAGGACGTGGCGGCGCGTGCGGGGCTGCGGCCCGACGGCTCGGGGCGGGTGGCCTGCCCGTTCGGGTACGCGGATCTGGCGAGCGCGGTGCGCGGGATGCTGTCGACCGGCGCGTTCGACGGAGCGGTGCGGGCCACGGACCGGCGCCAGGTGGAGAAGGAGATAGCCGAGGCGCTCCACCCGCATCTGCGCAAGGACGGCACGGTGTGGCTGCCGAACGTGTTCCGGTACTTGATCGCCCGGGTGCCCTGACCTGCACGCTCTCTTCGACTTAAGCGCCATGTGAATATTCCGGCCCGACGACCCTTGCCAGTATCCGGGATTCTGGTTACTGTCGCCGCGTGACCGGACTTGACGAGCGTTTCCTGACGCGCAACGGCCTTGCCGCGCGGCAGCTCGCGGTTCTCCTGCTGAACCACGAGCCGGAGACGCGGCTGCCCCGCGTGCGCGACTTCGCGCAGGAGCTCGGCGTGGGCAACGGCACCGTGCAGGCCGCCCTGCAGCTGCTCGAACAGGCCCAGGCCATCGAGACGACGGCGCGGGGCCACCTGGGCACGTTCCTGGTCCGCTCGGACCGGTCCATACTCTGGCGGCTCTCCGGCCTCGGCACCCTGCTCGCCGCGATGCCGCTGCCGTACTCGCGGCGGTACGAGGGCCTCGCGACGGGGCTGCGCGCCGCCTTCGAGGTGGCGGGCGCGCCCTTCGCGATCACCTTCATGCGGGGCGCGGGGGCACGCACGACGGCCCTGCTCGACGGCAAGGTCGACCTGGTGGTGCTCTCGCGCTTCGCGGCCGACCGGCTGATCGAGGAGCACCCGGTGGAGCTGGTGGCGGACCTCGGGCCCGCCACCTACGTCGGGGCGCACGGCCTGCTGGTGCGCCACGGCCTCACCGCGGACACGCCGGGGCTCAGGGTCGCGGTGGACCACGCGTCGGAGGACCAGCGGATGCTGGCCGAGCGGGTGTTCGCCGGGCGCGCGGACGTCACCTGGGTCGAGGCGTCGTACATGCAGCTGGGCGAGGTGTTCCAGCACGACCTGGCGGACGCCACGGTGTGGAACCTGGACGAGGCGCTCGGCCGGCTCGGGCCTGGGGTCGACGTGCTCCCGCTGGGCGACGAGGTCACCCGCGATCTGGCCCTGCGGAATTCGAGCGCCGCGGTCATCGGCAGGACGGACGGCGCGAAGGCGCTGGCCGCCGTGCGGGACACGCTGGACTTCACGGCGGTCACCCGGTGCCAGACCGAGGTGCTCCAGGGGGAGCGCACGCCCTGGTACTGACGGGCGCGCACGGCGCGCCCGCTTCGGCAGGGCCGAGGCGTAGGCTGAAAATACAGAATACGGGTTACTGAACAATCCGGTGCGGCGCCCCGGCCGCCCGCCCGCCGCGCACAACCGGTCAGAAGGAGGAAGGACACACCATGGACGACCAGCTCGCCCTCCGTATCCGGCTGTTCCGCGAGAGCGGCCAGGTGCGCCCCGAGGTCGCCGCGTTCGTCACGGAGGAGCTCGCGGCCCTGGCGGCCGGCGGGCACACCGTGACCGAGGACACGGCGGGGATGCTCACCAGCCACCTGATGATGGCCCTCACCCGCCTCCTCGACGGCGAGCCCATCGCCGCCTTCACCACCGACGAGCAGGTCGCCGACGAGCTCGCGGACCACCCCGAGGCAGTGGCGCGGGCCCGGGAGATCTCCGGCCGCGCCGAGCGCGCGCTGGGGGCCGCCCTGCCCGAGTCCGAGATCAACTTCCTGGCGCTGCACCTGGCGGTGCTCGCCCAGCACTCCCCCGCCTGACCGCAGGCGGCGCCCGCTTCCCGGCCCGCAAGGACCGGGCACGACCAGAGAAGGAACCAGCCATGACGAAGATCCTGACCGGCGGCGTCGGCAAGACCGAGGTCGCCAGGACCGTCTCGGACCTCGGGCTCGACGGCCTCACCATCACCGCGTCGAGCGACATGGACGCCGCGATGAAGCTGCGCGCCGGCCAGGCCGACTACTACCTGGGCACCTGCCACACCGGCGCCGGCGCCTCCCTCGGGGTGCTGCTCGGCCTCGTGGGCGCCGCCAAGTGCCACACGTTCGGCCGCTCCGTGCCGACCGAGGAGCAGATCACCGCACTGCTCGCCGAGGGCAAGACGGTCTTCGGCTTCGCGATCGACCAGATCGACGTCATCGCCCCGCTCATGGCACGCGCCATCGCGGCGCGGGGCTGACCGCCCGAGACACGACAGGGCACTAAGGAGTGAGCCCCGTGAACACAGTGCTGGCAGCCGGCACCCAGCTGGACTTCTCGCTGACCCAGAAACTGACCGTCATCGTGCTGGCAGCGCTGACCGCGCTCATCTCGCACATGGCGCTGGCCGTCTTCAACGACGGCACCCGCCCCTTCATGCTGGAGTTCATCCAGGGACGCGCCACGCGCGCGGCGACCGCCGCTGTCGCGTTCGGGCTCTCGGCGGGCTTCATCTTCGGCCTGGGCGCGCCGATGGCGCTCTCGTCCGGGGTCCTCAACCCGTGGCTGCTGTTCCTGCCCACGGACATCCTCGGCATCCTGGCGTTCCGCAAGTGGCTCGCGGTGCTGCTCGGCGGCGCCTGGGGCGCGCTCGTGGTCTTCGGGCTCAACGGCGCCAACGACGTGGCGCACAAGCTCCCCGTGGACTTCCTGACCGCGATGCAGCAGATGTCCACGCCGATCCTGTTCCTGTTCACGCTGTTCCCTGTCATCGCGGTGGCCAAGCAGTTCGGCAGGGTGCGCGGCGGCATCACGGCCGTCGTCGAGCTGGCGTTCGTGATCCTCACGATGAAGCTGTGGCCGAGCGTGTTCGCCGGCTCGCTCGCGATGGCCGCCGGTGTGCTGATGCTCATCGGGTTCGCCGTGCGCAAGGACCTGGTCCAGCGCGCGGCCGACCGGGCGGCCGAGGCCGAGGCGGCGGCCGGCGAGCACCCGTCCGACGGCTCCGGCGGCGGTGCGGGCGCGCCCGCACCCGCGGGCGGCGGGGGCGTCGCCACCGCCGCGGCGCCCGCCGAGGACGTCGACCTCGAAGACCCGATGGCGTCCCTGTTCAGCGCGAGCGCCACCCGGCTGCGCCGGTACCTGCCGCTGTTCATGCTCCTCGGCGCGGGCGTCTGCCTCATCGCGCAGATGCACATATTCGGCGGCGGCGAGGCGACCAGCTTCCTGATCGCGAAGGGGCACATCAGCGAGGCGGCCCAGGTCGACTTCTACCGGGTGTTCGGCTTCATCCCGCTGATCGCGACGACGGCGCTGGCCTCCGGCACGTACGGCATCGCGGGCCTCACGCTGGTCTACCCGATCGGCTACCTGATGCCGAACCCGGTCCTCGCGGCCGTGGCGGGCGCCGTGGTGCTCGCCCTGGAGATCCTCGGCCTGTCCTCCATCGGCAAGGTGCTCGGCAAGCTCCCGAGCGTCCGCGACTCCTCCGAGCACCTGCGCAGCGCCATCACGGACACCCTGCAGCTGGCCATCCTCTTCGGCTCGCTGCTCGCGGCCAACGTGATGGGCGGCGGCCTCGGCATCCTCGTCGTCGGCGGCCTCTACCTCATCAACGAGGCGATGGGCAGGCCCGTGGTGCGGATGGCCGCGGCACCCGCGGCGGTGATCGTCGGCGGCATCCTCCTCAACGTCCTGTACTGGCTCGACCTGTTCACCCCGGTGAAGGGCTGAGGCACGCCCGTCTCAGGGGCCGGGGCCCCGCGCCCCGGCCCGGAAAGGCACCCGCACCATGCAGCACCACCTGCGCACCGTCGCCGGCCCGCTGGCCGCGGACCGGATCAGGGGCCCCGTGCTCGCCCACGAGCACCTGGTCCTCGACCTCGACCGGTCGGGCGACCGGGCCGCCGTCCTCGACCCGGCGGCCCACGCGCCCGCGGTCACCGGTGAACTGTCCGCCCTGCGCGACGCGTTCGGCCTCAGTGCGGTGATCGAGCTGACCTGCCGCGGCATGGGGCGCGACCCGCGCGCCCTGGCCCGGATCTCCGCCGAGGCCGGCGTGGCCGTCGTCGCCGCGACCGGCTGGTACTACGAGCCCTTCCACCCCGCCGAGGTCGGCGGCGCGGACCCGGGACGGCTCACCGACATCCTGCTCGGCGAGATCGAGCGGGGCCTCGAAGCCGGCGGCGCCCCGACCGGCGTACGGCCTGGCGTCATCGGCGAGGTCGGCAGCCACGGCGACGCGCCGAGCCCGGCCGAGGCCCGGGTGCTGACCGCCTCGGCACGCGCCGCGGCGGCGAGCGGGCTCTCGCTCGCCACCCACGCGCAGCTCGGCCGCGGCGGCCGGGCGCAGCTGGAGATCCTCACCGCTGCGGGGCTCGCGCCGCACCGGGTCTCGATCGGCCACCAGGACCTGCTCGACGACCCGGCCGTGCACCGCGCGCTGGCCGCCGAGGGCGCCTATGTCGCCTTCGACACCGTCGGCAAGGAGAGCTACCAGAGCGACGGCACCCGGCTGCGGCTGCTGCTCGACCTGCTGGAGGCGGGCCACGCCGACCGGGCCCTGCTCAGCTGCGACATCTCACGCCACGGCTATCTGGAGTCGGAGGGCGGCCAGGGGTACGGGCACCTGTTCCGGTCCTTCCTGCCGAAGGCGCGCGCCGCGGGCGTCGACGACGACCTCGTGGACCTCATCACGCGCCGCAACCCCCTGCGCTTCCTGACCGGCGCAGACGTCGAGGAGATCTGACATGCCCCAGGGCACACCCCCCACACCCCCCACACCCCCGGCCTCCCCTTCGTCTTCTTCCGAGGCGCCCGCAGGCGCGCGGGACGTGCGGCTGCCGCCGACGGCGCCGCTGCCGACCGTGCCGGTCGAGGACGCCGTACGCACCCAGTTCAGGCTGCTCGAACAGACCGCGGCACACTTCGAGGGCCCGCAGCTGTTCGAGGCGGACACCGGCGTCGTGCCGGGCCTCGGCAGGCCGCGGACGACGGCCGGGGTCGAGGCGGTGCTCGCCGCCTTCCTCGGCGCCGACGACGCGGCCCTCGTGCAGGGCGCGGGCACCGGCGCCATCCGGGCCGCGCTCCAGGCAGCCGTCTCCCCCGGCGAGGCGCTGCTGATCCACCGCGCGCCGGTCTACCGCACCACCGCCGTCACCCTGCGGGGCCTCGGCGTGCGCACCGCCGAGATCGACTTCAACGACGGCGCGGCGCTCGCCGAGGCGCTCGCGGGTGGCCGCTTCCGCTGGGCGTACGTGCAGCACAGCCGCCAGCGCCTCACCGACTCCTACGACCCGGCCGAGGTGCTCGCCGCGTGCGCGGCCGCCGGCGTGCGCACCCTCGTCGACGACAACTACGCCGTGCTGCGCGTGCCCGCCTGCGGCGTCGAACTGGGCGCCGACGCCTCCTGCTTCTCGCTGTTCAAGCTGCACGGCCCGGAGGGCGTCGGCGCCGTCGTCGGCTCCCGCGACCTGGTGGAGCGCGTGCGCGCCGACAACTACTCGGGCGGCGGCCAGGTCCAGGGCCACCAGGCGCTCGACGCGCTGCGCGCCCTCACCCACGTGCCCGTGCTGTGGGCCGTCCAGTCGCGGGTGGGCGCCGAGGTCGCCGAGCGGCTGGCCGCGGGCGAGGTGCCGGGCGTGCGGGACGTGCGCCTGGCCAACGTGCAGGACCGCTGCCTGATCGTGCTGCTCGACCGGCCGGTCGCACGGCAGCTGCCCGCCGTCGCCGCCCGGCACGGCGCCGCGCCCTACCCCGTGGGCTCGAACTCGCGCTACGAGATCGCCCCGCTCGTCTACCGCATGTCCGGCTCGTCGCTCGACGACGCCCCCGAACTCGCCGACTGGGCCGTACGGATCAACCCGATGAGGGCCGGCGCGGACCTCGTGATCGAGATCCTCCGCCGCTCCCTGCACGACCTGAAGGGCTGACCGTGTTCCTCGACACCGTCCTCACCCGCAATGCCTCCCTCGTCGACACCGCGGCGGCCCTGCACCGCTCGGGCGCCGTGCCGCCCGACACGTACGTGCTGGACGCCGATGCCGTCGAGGCGAACGCGGCGCTGCTCGCAGCCGAGGCCGACCGCCTCGGCCTCACCCTGTGGTTCGTCGTCAAGCAGATCGGCCGCAACCCCGAGCTGATCAGGGCCGTGTCCCGGCACATCCCCGAGTTCGCCGCGATCGACCCGGCGGAGGCCAGGCTGCTGCACGCGACCGGCGCACGCGCGGGCAACCTCGGCCACCTGGTGCAGATCCCGCCGCGCGACCTGCCGGAGATGCTGGCCTGGCGCCCCGAGGCCGTCACGGTCTTCGACCTCGCCAACGCGCGGGCCGTCTCGGACGCGGCCGCCGCGCTCGGCACGGTCCAGGACGTCCTCGTACGCCTCGAAGGCGCGCCCGGTTCGGTCTATCCGGGCCAGGAGGGCGGGGTGCCGCTCGACCGGCTCGACGCGTTCGCCGCCGAGGCCGAGCGGCTGTCCGGCATCCGGCTCGCCGGGGTCACGGCCTTCCCGTGCGTGCTGTGCGACCCGGCCACCGGGCGGCCCGCCCCCACGCCCACCTTCGAGCTCGCCGTCAAGGCGAAGGCGCTGCTCGCGGCGCGCGGCCACCGCGACGTGAAGCTGAGCGCGCCGAGCGCCACGTCGATGGCGACGCTGCCGCTGCTGGCAGAACTGGGCGCCACCCACGGCGAGCCGGGCCACTCCCTCACCGGCACGACCCCGCTGCACGCGCTCGACCCGCACCAGCCGGAGCAGCCCGCGTACGTCTACGTCACCGAGGTCGCCCACACGCTGGCCGACGGCCGCCCCGCGCTGCACGGCGGCGGGTTCTACGCGCGGGCCGGCATCCGCGAGGCGCTGCTGCCGCGCAGCGGTGCCCGGCTCGCCGTGCAGCCCTCGCCGGCCGAGAACATCGACTACTACCGGCTGCTCGACGCGCCCGCGCTGCCCGACGAGGCGCGCGTCGGCGACACGGCCGTGCTGGCCTTCCGCACCCAGATCTTCGTCACCCGCTCGACGGTGGCCGTCGTCTCCGGGCTGTCGGCGGGCGCACCGCGGCTCACCGGCCTGTACGACGCGCGCGGCCGGGCGCTGTAGCGGCAGGGGAAGGAGCACTTCGCATGAGCAGGACCGTCATCGTCGTCCTCGACGGCTTCGGCATCGGGGCCATGCCGGACGCCGGGGCGCTGCGCCCCGGCGACCTGGCAGCCGACACCTGCGGGCACGTCCTCGACGCCTGCAGGGCGGCCACGGGCCGGGCGCTGCGGCTGCCGGGACTCGGGGCGCTCGGCCTCGGCGTCGTGCACCCGCACCCCGACCTGGCGCGCGCGACCCCGCTGCCGGTCTCGGTGGGCAGGGCCGCGCTCGGCTATCCGGGCGCCGACACCTTCGCGGGCCACCAGACCATGATGGGCGCGGACTTCAGCCGGGTGACGGTGGCGCGCCTCGCCGAGCACCTGCCGGAGGTCACGGCCGCGCTGAAGGCGGCAGGGCACGCGGTCACCCCGCTCGACGGCAGGCCGCTGCTGGTCGTGGACGACGCGGTGCTCGTCCACGACAACCTGGAGGCGGACCCCGGCATCAACTGGAACGCCTCGGGCCGCATCGACGACCTGCCCTTCGCCGACATCCTCGCCGTCGCCCGCACGGTGCGCACGGTGGCGCCGGTCGCCCGGGTGATCGCCGTCGGCGGCCACGCGGACGGGCCACTGCCCCGCTTCGTACGGGACGGGGACGGCGGCACGGTCGGCCTCGACACGCCCGCCACCGGCTTCTACCGCAACGGCGGCCTCGAAGTGCACCACCTGGGCGCCGCGTTGGACCACAGCCGGCAGCTGCCCGACCTGGCGGCGCGCTCCGGTATCCCGGTGACTTTGGTCGGCAAGGCGGCGGACATCCTGGTCTGCGAGGCCGCGGAGCGGCGGCCCGCCGTGGCGACGGCCGAGGTCGTCGCGCACACGCTTCAGGCCGTACGGGGCGCGGGACGCGACGCGCTCGTCGTGGCCAATGTGCAGGAGACGGACCTCGCGGGCCACCAGCAGGACGCGGCGCGCTTCGGGCGGGTGCTCGAAGAGGCCGACGCGGGCCTGTTCGAGCTGCTCGGGCTCCTCGACGCGCCGGGCGACCGGCTGATCGTCACCGGGGACCACGGCAACGACCCCACCATCGGGCACGCCTACCACACCCGGGAGTACGTGCCGGTGCTGGTCCACCGCCCCGGCGGCAGCGGCACCGAGATCCGCGGGGACGCGCCGACCCTCGCGGACGTCGGCGCGACCGCGGCGGCCGCGCTCGGCCTGGACGCGGGGGCGCTGGCGAACGGCTCGGCCGGCCGCTGACAGCCCGCACACGGGGCGCCCCGCGGGATCCCTC
The DNA here is from genome assembly GCF_040704505.1 of Streptomyces sp. NPDC047002. NCBI lineage: Bacteria > Bacillati > Actinomycetota > Actinomycetes > Kitasatosporales > Streptomycetaceae > Streptomyces > Streptomyces sp. NPDC047002. The sequence goes on along the minus strand of NZ_JBEYWC010000005.1, from coordinate 157,459 downwards.
CCCCGGGGCGCCCCGTGTGCGGGCCGGTGCGGCTCAGCCCATGAACTTCTTGAACTCGTCGGGCAGTTCGAACTTCTCGGGCTGCTCCTGCGCGGCCCCGCCGCCGAGGGCAGCCTGCTCCTTGCGGGCCAGCGCGGCCTGCTCGTCGGCCTTGCGCTTCATCGGGTTGCCCGAGCGCTGCTTGCCCTTGGCCTGCTTCTGCTTCTTCTTCTGCCGGCCGGGGCCGCCGCCCATGCCCGGCATCCCCGGCATCCCCGGCATGCCGCCGCCCTGGGCCATCCGCGACATCATCTTGCGCGCCTCGAAGAACCGCTCCACCAGGTTCTTCACCGCGCCGACCTCGACGCCGGAGCCGCGGGCGATACGGGCGCGGCGCGAGCCGTTGATGAGGGTGGGCTCGGCGCGCTCGCCCGGCGTCATCGACTTGATGATCGCGGCCGTGCGGTCCACGTCCCGCTCGTCCAGATTGTTGATCTGGTCCTTCATCTGCCCCATGCCGGGCAGCATCCCGAGCAGCTTGGACAGCGAGCCCATCTTCCTGACCTGCTCCATCTGGGACAGGAAGTCGTCGAGCGTGAACTCCTTGGGGCCCTTGGCCAGCTTGGCGGCCATCTTCTCGGCCTCGGCCTGGCTGAAGGTCTGCTCGGCCTTCTCGATCAGGCTGAGCAGGTCGCCCATGTCGAGGATGCGGGACGCCATGCGGTCCGGGTGGAACGCGTCGAAGTCGTCCAGCTTCTCGCCGTTGGAGGCGAACATGATCTGCTTGCCGGTCACGTGCGCGATGGAGAGCGCGGCACCGCCGCGTGCGTCACCGTCGAGCTTGGAGAGGACGACGCCGTCGAAGCCGACGCCGTCGCGGAAGGCCTCGGCGGTGTTGACCGCGTCCTGGCCGATCATCGCGTCGACGACGAAGAGGACCTCGTCGGGCGAGACGGCGTCGCGGATGTCCGCGGCCTGCCGCATCAGCTCCTGGTCGATGCCGAGGCGGCCCGCGGTGTCCACGATCACCACGTCGTGGACCTTGTCCCTGGCGTAGGTGATCGAGTCCTTGGCGACCTTCACCGGGTCGCCCACGCCGTTGCCCGGCTCCGGCGCGTACACGGAGACGCCGGCGCGCTCGGCGACGACGGAGAGCTGGGTGACCGCGTTGGGCCGCTGGAGGTCGGCCGCCACCAGCAGCGGCGAGTGGCCCTGCTTGCTCAGCCAGCGGCCCAGCTTGCCGGCGAGCGTGGTCTTGCCCGCGCCCTGGAGGCCCGCGAGCATGATCACGGTCGGCGGCTGCTTCGCAAAGCGCAGCCTGCGGGTCTCACCGCCGAGGATGCCGATGAGCTCCTCGTTGACGATCTTGACGACCTGCTGCGCCGGGTTCAGCGCGCGGGAGACCTCCTCGCCTGCCGCGCGCTCCTTGATCTGCTGGATGAAGGCGCGCACGACGGGCAGCGCCACGTCGGCCTCGAGGAGGGCGATACGGATCTCGCGTGCCGTGGCGTCGATGTCCTCCGGGCTGAGGCGCCCTTTGCCCCGGAGGCTCTTGAAGGTGGCTGCGAGGCGGTCGGAGAGAGTGTCGAACACGGTGGTCGCGAATCCTCGGCTAGGGGACGGGCGGACAGGCTGCCCTCCAGGGTATCCGCAGCGGCGCACAACCCGTCCCCAGCCCGTTCCGATCACCCCGGGGCGGGCCCAGAGGGGATCGGAACGGGCTCGGAACGGAGGGTCAGGCCGCGGTGAGCGCGGACTCGACGCGCTTGGCCACCATCTCCGCGTCCTCGGGGCTCAGCGGGGTGCCGTCGGGGCGCGTCACATAGACGGTGTCGACGGCGTTCGCGCCGAGCGTGGAGACATGGGCGCTGCGCACCCGCACGTCGGAGGCTTCGAGGGCCCGGCCGATCCGGTGCAGCAGGCCGGGGGCGTCCTTGGCCCGCACCTCGATCACGGTGGCCTCCTGCGAGGCGGCGCCCGCGACGGTCACCCGGGGCGGGGGCGCCTTGGCGCCGCGCCGCCTCGGGTAGGCGGCGTCGCGCTCGGCGAGCCGCGCGGCGATGTCGAGGGTGCCGTCGAGCGCCCGTACGAGGTCGGCGCGCAGCCGCGCCTCCTCGGGCAGCGAGCCGTAGGCCGCGGCCACCCGCCAGCTCAGCAGCAGCACCTCGGTGGTGGCGCCCGAGTCGCCGATGCCGGTCGGCAGCTCCACGGCCCGCAGGTCGGCGGCGCGCACGGTGAGCCGGTGCAGCGCGAGCACCCCGGCGGCGGCGGGCAGCACGCCCGGCCGGTCGGGCAGCGCGATGTGCAGCTCCACGCCGACGGGCTCCGGCGCGGCCTCCTCTGCGGCGGCCGCCTCGGGTTCGGGCTCCGCCTGACCGCGTTCCGCGCGCAACGCGACCACGGGGCCGCCGGTGCGCAGCGCCTCGACGGCGAGCCGCTCCTGCTGGGCGCTCGGCGCGCCGGGCGCGGGGCGCTCCACCGGCTCGCCCACGAGGGCGGCGCCGACCCGGGCCACCAGGTCGGCGACGAGCCCCGCCCGCCAGGCGGACCAGGCGGCGGGTCCGGTGGCGAGGGCGTCGGCCTCGGTGAGCGCGTGCAGCAGTTCGAGGGTGGTGCGGCCGCGCACGTGCCGGGCGACGGCGGCGACGGTCGCCGGGTCGTCCAGGTCGCGCCGGGTGGCGGTCTCGACGAGCAGCAGGTGGTGGCGGACGACGGTGGCGACGACCGCGGTGTCCTCGGCGCCGAAGCCGACGCGCGCGGCCACGTCGCGCGCGATGGTCTCGCCGACCACGGAGTGGTCGCCCGGCCAGCCCTTGCCGAGGTCGTGCAGCAGGGCGCAGATCAGCAGCAGGTCGGGGCGCGAGACGCGGCGGGTCAGCGAGGCGGCCCTGACGGCGGTCTCCACCAGGTGCCGGTCGACGGTCCAGGTGTGGACGGGGTTGCGCTGCGGCCGGCAGTGGACGCGCTCCCAGTCGGGCAGCAGGCGGGTGACGAGCCCCTCGGCCTCCAGGGCCTCCCACACGGCCACCGTCGGCTCGCCCGCGCCGAGCAGCGTGACCAGTTCCTCGCGGGCCTCGGCGGGCCACGGCACCGGCAGCGGGGGCGCGGCGGCCGCGAGCCTGCGCACCGCGTGCGGGGAGATCGGCAGGCCGGCCTGGGCGGCAGCGGCGGCGGCGCGCAGCGGCAGCACCGGGTCGCGCTCGGGCCGCGCGGCGCGGGCCAGCACGGCCTCGCCGTCCTGCTCGACGACGCCGTCGGCGAGGGGGACGCGCTCGGCCGCCGGCTTCTGCCCGACGCCGAGCATGGCGCGCAGCCGGGGCCGCGCGGCCCGCGCCCCCAGGACCCTGTGCACCTCGCGCCAGGTGACGTCGGAGGCGTACGAGATGGTGCGGGCCGCCTCGTACACCTGGCGCAGCAGCGCGTCGGCGTCGGGGAGTTGCAGCGCCTGCGCGACGGCGTCCTGCTCCTGGAGCGCGAGCCGGTCGGTGGCGCGCCCGGTGGCCAGGTGGAGGGTGTCGCGGACGTCGAGGAGGCGGGTGCGGGCCTCGGCGAGCCCGGCGCGCGGCGCGTCGGCGAGCCAGGACGCGGCGACGGCGCGCAGGGCGGTGGCGTCGCGCAGGCCGCCACGCGACTCCTTGAGGTCGCCTTCGAGGAGGAACTGCAGCTCGCCGTGGCGCTCGCCGCGCTCCCTGCACAGCTCGGCCAGCGCGGGCAGGCGCTTGGCCGCGTTGTTGCGCCAGTCGGCGAGGACGGTGGTGCGCAGCTTGGTGAGGAGCCCGAGGTCGCCTGCGACGAGGCGTGCGTCGAGCAGCCCGAGGTGGACCTTGAGGTCCTCGGCCGCGGTCCTGCGGGCCTCGGCGGGCGTGCGCACGGAGTGGTCGAGGGCGAGGCCGAGGTCCCAGACGGGGTACCAGAGGCGCTCGGCGAGCGCGGCGACGGCCCCCGCGGGCGCGCCGTCGTGGAGCAGGAGCAGGTCGAGGTCGCTGCGCGGGGAGAGCTCGCCGCGCCCGTAGCCGCCCACGGCGACCAGGGCGGCGCCCCGGACGCCGGTGTGCGCGGCGGCCGCGTCGAAGAGGCCCTTCAGCCAGCCGTCGGTGAGGCCGGAGAGCGCCTCACGACGCGGGCGGCCCGGCCGCGCCTCGTCCTGGAGGAGGCGCAGCCGGGCTGCCGCGTAGCTGGTGCCCTGGTCGGGCGAGGACCGGTCCTCAGAGGGCATCGGGGCCGCGTTCGCCGGTGCGTACCCGTACGGCGGTCTCGACGGGCACGGTCCACACCTTGCCGTCGCCGATCTTGCCGGTGCGGGCGGCCTTCACGACGACCTCCACGACCTGCTCGGCGTCGTCGTCCTCGGCGAGGACCTCGATACGGACCTTGGGGACGAGGTCCACGGTGTACTCGGCGCCCCGGTAGACCTCGGTGTGCCCGCGCTGGCGGCCGTAGCCGCTGGCCTCGGTGACGGTGAGGCCCTGGACGCCGAACGCCTGCAGCGCCTCCTTGATCTCGTCCAGCCTGTGCGGCTTCACGACGGCGGTGATGAGCTTCATGCGTCCACCTTCGGGTTGGCCGCCGCGGCGGTCGGGTCGGCTGCGGGCACGCTACTACGCTGCACCGCCGCGCCGCCGACGCCCGAGTAGTCGTACGCGGACTCGGCGTGCTGCGTCATGTCGAGGCCGGTGACCTCGTCCTCCTCGGAGGCACGGAAGCCGATCGTCTTGTCGACGAGCTTCGCGAGCAGCCAGGAGACGACGAACGAGTAGGCCATCACGGAGAAGGCCCCCGCGGCCTGCTTGCCGAGCTGGGTGAGGCCGGCGGCGCCGCCGGTGGCGAGGACGCCGACGAGCAGCGTGCCGATCACACCGCCGACGAGGTGGACGCCGACGACGTCGAGCGAGTCGTCGTAGCCGAACTTGAACTTGAGGCTGACGGCAAAGGAGCAGATCGCACCGGCGACGACGCCGATGAGCAGGGCTCCCCAGGCGTTCACCGCCGCGCCTGAGGGGGTGATGGCGACGAGGCCCGCGACGGCGCCCGAGGCGGCGCCGAGGGTGGTGAACGCGCCGTGCCTGATGCGCTCGTAGGCGAGCCAGCCGATCATCGCGGCAGCGGTGGCGATCTGGGTGTTGAAGGCCATGTTGGCCGCGGTGCCGTCGGCCGCGAGCTCGGAGCCCGCGTTGAAGCCGAACCAGCCGAACCACAGCAGGGCCGCCCCTATGACGACGAGCGGCAGGCTGTGCGGCCGCATCGGGTCCTTCTTGAAGCCGATGCGCTTGCCGACGACGAGGACGGCGGCGAGCCCGCCGATGCCCGCGTTGATGTGGACGGCGGTGCCGCCGGCGAAGTCGATCACGCCGAGCTTGAACAGCCAGCCGCCCGACTGCCAGACCCAGTGGGCGATGGGGAAGTAGACAAGGGTCACCCACAGCGCGATGAACAGGGTCCAGGCGGTGAACTTCACCCGGTCCGCGAGGGCGCCGCTCATCAGCGCGGGCGTCAGGACGGCGAACATCAGCTGGAAGAAGGCGAAGGCGAGCACGGGGATGCCGCCCTTGCCGGTCAGCGTCTCGGGGCCGATGCCCTTCATGCCGAGGTGGTCGAGGTTGCCGAGGAGCCCGACACCGCCGAGGTCGTCACCGAAGGCCAGCGTATAACCGTAGAAAACCCACAGGACGCTGACCACCGCCAGCGAGATGACGGACATCATCAGCATGTTGAGGGCGCTCTTGACCCGCACCATGCCGCCATAGAAAAACGCCAGTCCCGGCGCCATCAGCATGACGAGCGCTGCACTGATCAATACGAACGCGGTATCTGCACCATTCAAGGCCGGCGTCCCCTCCGTCGGTCGGATCGGCCCTATCCGACATTTGGTATGGGCCGACTGTGTTGAGGAGGTTCGCTCAGGGCCGTTTCCGTCGAGCGTGTGCCGTGTTTCCAGATGGTGACGAAGATGATCCCCGTGTTACGCGGAGGTGAATCGCCGCCGCGTAGGGGTGATTCCGCCCCACGGCGGGGCGGGGACCGGCCGCGGTGTCGCCCTGTCGTCCTGTCGGCGGGGGAGCCGCGTCGGGCGGTACGGGGCGAGCACCGCGGCCGGGGTCTCAGACGGCCTCCGCGGGCTCGGGGAAGCGGGGGCCGAGCAGCTCGCCGAGCTCGGCGACCTCGGGGACGTCGCCGAAGTCGCGCACGGCGAGGTCGACGGTCTTGCGCAGGCGGGTGTTGACCCGCTCGGAGCGGATGGAGCGCGCGATGCCGAGCGCCTCCCGCGCGGGGCCCGCGAGCTGTTCGGGCTCGCGCCGCAGCAGGTGCACGCTGGCGAGGCCGACGAGGTTCAGCGCGTAGGAACGCTGGTGGTCCTCGTCCCCGCGGAACAGCTCGACGGCGCGCGCCATGGCGGGCTCGGCGAGCGAGGCGTAGGTGGGGCTGCGCCCGGCGACATGGGCGAGGTCGCGGAAGGAGTGCGCGTTCTCCGCGTGCAGCTCCGCCTCGGTGAAGAAGCCGATCCAGTCGGGGTCGGGCTCCCCGTCGAGGCCGACGTCGGTGAAGGTGTCCTCGGCCATCCTGACGGCGCGCTTGCACTTGCCCGGCTGGCCCATGCCGGCGTAGGCGCGCGCCTCCATCGCGTGGAGCATGGCCTGGGTGCGGGCGGTGGCGCAGTCGCGGCTGCCGTACTGCGCGAGGTGGATCAGTTCGAGCGCGTCCTCGGGGCGGCCGAGGTGGATCATCTGCCGGCTCATCGACGACAGGATGTACGCGCCGAGCGCACGGTCGCCCGCCTCCTTGGCGGCGTGCAGCGCCAGCACGAAGTACTTCTGCGCGTTGGGCTGGAGGCCCACGTCGTAGCTCATCCAGCCGGCCAGCTCGGCCAGTTCGGCCGCGCAGGTGAACAGCCGGCGGGAGACGGGGCCGGGCAGCGGCTCCTGCAGCAGGTCGGTGACCTCGTGGAGCTGGCCGACGACCGCCTTGCGCCGCAGCCCGCCGCCGCACTGCGCGTCCCAGAGGCGGAACATCGCCGTGGTCGACTCCAGCAGTTCGAGCTCGGGGCCCGAAAGCCGCGGCGTCCTGCGCGCCGCAGCGCCCTCGGGTGCGGGGGGCGCGGGCTGCTCGCCGCCCGGCGTCGGCACGAGCCAGCGCTGCATGGGCTCGACCAGGGCGGGGCCCGCGGACAGGGCGAGGGAGGAGCCGAGGAAGCCGCGGCGGCCGAGCATCAGGTCGCCCCGGGAGAACTCGCTGAGCAGCGCCACGGTCTGGGGTCCCGCCCAGGGCAGGTCGACCCCGGCGGCCGAAGGCGACTGGTGCGCGGAGCGCAGCCCGAGGTCCTCGACGGCGACGACCGCGCCGAAGCGCTCGGAGAACAGCTCGGACATGATCCGCGGGATGGGCTCGCGCGGCTGCTCGCCGTCGAGCCAGCGCCGCACGCGGGAGGTGTCCGTGCTGACGTGGTGGGCGCCCATCTGGCGCGCCCTGCGGTTGACCTGGCGGGCCAGCTCGCCCTTCGACCAGCCGCTGCGCGCGAACCAGGAGCCGAGCAGTTCGTTCGGGCGCTTGCCCGCGCCCGCCCCGTCCGAGCCGCTGCCGCTCACCTGGAACGCCCCCATCCGCTCAATCCCCCGCACGAGCCACCGCGGGGATGCCGTGTGCCGCGGCGCGGCGTCCGGCGAGTCACCGGAGCCACCCCTCGAACACGCACTCGATGTGCCTCCGGCATACCCACGAGAACAACCCTTCTCCCCAACGCGTGCACCGAAAGTAATCCTACGATCACCCCTCCAGCTAGGGGATTCCACAAACGCCACCATTCGCCACCCCTTCGAATGAACTCACCACCGAGCGGAGGCGATTCACTTGACAGGCGGCGGTCAAGGGCAGACCAAGCGAGGTGCGCCGGGGCGCACGGCAGGACCCGCACCACCCCTATTACCCCCTCGCGCCCGCGCCAACGCCCCGATGGCAACGGAGTGTCACGGGCAGACTGCGAGTCGTAACCACCGACGCGCTCGACCCGTTGGAGGGGGCATGGGCTTCACCATCGGCGGTATCCGGGACATCCGGGAGCTGCGGCCGTCAGGGCGCCGCCGCGGCCGTGCCACGGAGTGCACCGCGGTCGCCGAGTACACAGGACTCTGGGGCTGGGACGTCACGGCGGGCACCCGCGCCTCGGCCGACGGGGCGTGCTCCTGCGGCGATCCGCGCTGTACGGCGCCCGGCGCGCATCCGCTCGGCTTCTTCCCCGGCGTGCCCGCGGGCGCGACGCTCGACGAGGCCGCCCGCGCCTGGGCCCGGGTGCCGGGCGCCTCGGTCCTGCTGCCGGTGGGCCGCAGCTTCGACGTGATCGACGTGGCGCTCGGCGCCGGCGTGCACGCCCTGGCACGCCTCGAGCGGATGGGGCTGCCGCGCGGCCCGGTCCTCGCGACACCCACGGGGCGCGCGTACTTCTTCGTGGCGCCGGGCGCGGCCGCCGAGCTGCCGACCCTGCTGTACCGCATGGGCTGGGACGACGCGGACCTCGACCTCGCGGGCCTGGGCGCGGGCTGCCATGTGGTGGCGCCGCCCTCGCCGATGGGGACGCTGGGCCCCGCGCGCTGGCTGCGCCCGCCGTCCCCCGAGGCCGCGCCGGTGCCGCCTGCCAGGCTGCTGCTGGGGACGCTCGCGTACATCTGCCACCGGGTGGGCCGGGCGCGGCCCCGGTGCGAGGCGTAGCCGCACGGCTGCCGAAGCCGCGCAGCCCGCGAGACCGCAGCGCGGGCGGCGGCGGGCGCGCGAAGGGCGGGTGACCCGGTCGGGTCACCCGCCCTTCCGCCGTACGGGACGGTGCGGGGAGCGCGCCGGTCAGTCGCCGATCAGCGCGTCCACGAAGGCGGCCGGCTCGAAGGGGGCCAGGTCGTCGGCGCCCTCGCCGAGGCCCACCAGCTTGACCGGGACCCCCAGTTCGCGCTGGACGGCCACGACGATGCCGCCCTTCGCCGTGCCGTCGAGCTTGGTCAGGACGATGCCGGTGATGTCCACGACCTCGGCGAACACCCTGGCCTGCACGAGGCCGTTCTGCCCGGTGGTGGCGTCGAGCACGAGCAGCACCTCGTCCAGCGGACCGTGCTTCTCGACGACGCGCTTGACCTTGCCGAGCTCGTCCATCAGGCCCGTCTTGGTGTGCAGGCGGCCCGCGGTGTCGATCAGGACGACGTCGGCGCCCTCCGCGATGCCCTCCTTGACGGCGTCGAAGGCGACGGACGCGGGGTCGCCGCCCTCGGGGCCGCGCACCGTGCGGGCGCCGACGCGCTCGCCCCAGGTCTGGAGCTGGTCGGCGGCGGCGGCGCGGAAGGTGTCGGCGGCGCCGAGCACGACGGACCTGCCGTCGGCCACCAGCACCCGGGCGAGCTTGCCCGTCGTCGTGGTCTTGCCGGTGCCGTTGACGCCGACGACCATGACCACGGCCGGGGTGTCGAGGGGGCTCTCGGTGTTGACCGCGCGCGGCAGGTCGGCGCCGACGAGGGTGATCAGCTCCTCGCGCAGCAGCGTGCGCAGCTCCTCGGGGCTGCGGGTGCCGAGCACCCTGACCCGCTCCCGCAGCCGCTCCACCAGCTCCTGGGTCGGCTTCACGCCGACGTCCGCGGTGAGCAGCGTGTCCTCGATCTCCTCCCAGGTCTCCTCGTCGAGGTGCTCGCGCGACAGCAGCGTGAGCAGGCCCTTGCCGAGGGAGTTCTGGGAGCGCGAGAGGCGGGCGCGGAGGCGCACCAGGCGGCCGGCGGTCGGCTCGGGCACCTCGACGGGCGGCGCGGGCGCCAGCCCGACGACCGGGTCCTCGACGGCTGCCGGGGTCGCGGTGGCGGTCTCCGCGTCCGGGAGGCCGACCTCCTCGATGGTCCGGCGGCGTTCGTCGCGCGGGGTCTCGGCCTCGTCGCCGACGTGCGGCTCGGTCGGGGGGGAGGTGATGGTGGGCGCGGCGGGCGGCGGCGGAGGCAGCTTCTTCTTCGTGCGGCTTCGTCCGACCACGAGCCCGCTGAGGCCGCCGATGACGACCACGGCGATGACTACAACAAGGATGACGAGTTCCATAACGCTCCCCAGTATCGGCCACGACCGCGTGCGGCCCGGCACGGCCGCTCCCGGGACCGTACGCCGGTCCCCGGGGTGATCACACGGCCCCTCGGGCGGTGGTCTTCACCTGCTGCCAACCTATGCGGACGACCCCCCGCTCCCCGGAAGGCGCGGGAGGGCGCGGTGCGGCCCGCGCGGGCCTGTGGGCCCGTCTTCCCCGGCGCGGCCCGCTCAGCGGAGGCGCTGGCTGATCACCTTCGACACGCCGTCGCCCTGCATGGACACGCCATAGAGCGCGTCCGCGACCTCCATGGTGCGCTTCTGGTGCGTGATCACGATCAGCTGCGAGCTCTCCTGAAGCTCCTGCATGATCCGGATCAGGCGCTGGAGGTTGGTGTCGTCGAGCGCCGCCTCGACCTCGTCCATCACGTAGAACGGACTGGGGCGTGCCTTGAAGATCGACACGAGCAGCGCCACCGCGGTCAGCGAGCGCTCGCCGCCGGACAGCAGGGACAGGCGCTTGACCTTCTTGCCCGGCGGGCGCGCCTCCACCTCCACCCCGGTGGTGAGCATGTTCTCCGGGTCGGTCAGCAGCAGCCTGCCCTCGCCACCGGGGAACAGCCGGGAGAAGACGCCCTCGAACTCGCGGGCCGTGTCCCGGTACGCCTCGGTGAAGACCTGCTCGACCCGCTCGTCGACCTCCTTGACCACCTGGAGCAGGTCGGCGCGGGTCTTCTTCAGGTCCTCCAGCTGCTCGGAGAGGAAGTTGTGGCGTTCCTCAAGGGCCGCGAACTCCTCAAGGGCCAGCGGGTTGACCTTGCCGAGCTGCTGGTAGGCGCGCTCGGCGGCGCGCAGCCGCTTCTCCTGCTCGCCGCGCGCGAACGGCCGCGGCAGGTTGCGCGGGTGGCCCGGGTCCTCGGGCAGCACCTCGCCCTCGGCCGGCGGGGACGGCGGCACGGGCTGGTCGGGGCCGTACTCCGCGACGAGCCCGGCCGGCTCCACGCCCAGCTCCTCCAGCGCCTTCGTCTCCAGCTGCTCGATGCGCATCCGCTTCTCGGCGCCCAGCACCTCGCCCCGGTGCACCGAGTCCGTGAGCCGGTCGAGCTCCGCCTTGAGCTCGCGGCCGCGCTCGCGCTCCCCCGCGAGCTCGCGCTCGCGCTCCGCCTTGGCCGCCTCCGCAGCGACCCGCTCCTGCTCGGCGCGGCCCACGGAGACCTCGACGTGCGCGAGCAGCAGGCGCGCGCCCGCGGCGACCGCGCCGGCGACCGCCGCCTCGTGCCGCAGCCTCGCCCTGCGCTGCTCGGCGCGCGCCCTGGCCTCGCGCTCGGCGCGGGCGCCCCGGTCGAGGGCGTCGGCGCGGCCCGCGAGCCCCTTCACCCGCTCCTCGTGGGTGCGGACCTGGAGGCGTGCCTCCATCTCGGTCTGGCGGGCGTTGGCGCCGTCGGCCGCGAGCCGGTCCCGCACGGAGGTGTCGGGCTCGTCGTCGCCGTCCTCGCCCGCCGCCTCCTCGGCGACGAGCAGCCGCTCCGCGAGCTCCTCGGCCTCCGCGGTGGCGCGTTCGAGCGACTCGGTCGCCTTGGCGACGGCGGCCGCCGCGCGCTCCGCCTCGCCTGCGGCGCCGCGCGCCTGCCCGGCGAGGCGACCCAGCTGCCCGGAGACCGCCGACTTCTCCCGGTCGGCGGCGCGCCGTCGCTCCCCCAGCTCCTCGACCAGGGCCGCGGCCTCCGTGCGCGCCTCGGCCGCCGCCTGCTGCACCGCGGCCAGCTCCTCGCAGCGCACGGCAAGCCCGGCCAGCTCGGCCGCCGCCTCGTCGACCGACGCCTGCACCTCGAGCAGGCTGGGCGCGCCCGCCGAGCCGCCGTGCGCGAAGTGCGCCCCGAGGAGGTCGCCTTCCGCGGTGACCGCGGTCAGCGAGGGCCGCGTCCGTACGAGTTCCTCGGCGTCTTCCAGCGTGGCGACGGCCACCATGTCCCGCACCAGCCGCCCCACCGCGTCGACCAGCGCGGGCGGCCCGCCGATCAGCTCGGCGACGGGCAGCGGCTCCCCCGCGACGGCCCCGGCGTGCCACGTCTCGTGCCCGGCCGCCGCGGCCCTCTGCTTCTCCTCCCCGCCCCCGGGAGCGGGCTGCGTACGGTCCGCGGGATACGCGCCGTCCCGGCCGTGACCCGCCGCGCCGGGCCCGTCGTGCACGGTCTCCTGGCCAGGGCCGCCCTGCGCGGTCCGCGGGGGACGCGCGCCCTGCGCGGGAAGGGCCGGCGCGGCGGGCGACTGGGCGGGCACGGCGGCCGCGGGACCCGCGGACAGCAGGGTCGCGCGGCCCGCGTCCTGGTCGCGCAGCAGCCGCAGCGCCCGCGCGGCCGTGGCCGTGTCGGTGACCGCGAGCGCGTCGGCCGCCATCCCGAGGGCCGCCGCCACCTGGACCTCGTGGCCCGGCGCGAGCGACAGCAGCTCGGCCGCGGGGCCGAGCAGCCCGGTGAGCGTGTCACGCGCGGCCAGCAGCGCGCCCGAGCCGTCCTTCCTGCGCAGCCCGAGCACCAGCGCGTCATGCCGGGCTGCGACGGCGGCGCGGCGGCGCTCGGCTGCGGTGGCCGCCTCGCGCGCCGCGCTCAGCGCGGCCTCGGCATCGGCCAGGGCGCCGCGCGCCGCCTCGTGCTCGTCGCCCAGTGCGTGGTCGTCGGCGTCGAGGCCCTCGACCTCGGCCCTGAGCTGCTCGTACTCCTCCTGCGCCGCCGCGGCCCGCTGCCCCGCCCCGTCGCGGCTCGCGGCGAGCCTGTCGATCTCGGCCTGGGCCGAGGCGGCCCGGCCCTTGGCGGCGGTGACCTGCCCGTGCAGCCTGGCGAGCTGCTCCCTGCGGTCGGCGAGCGCCCGGGCCGCGTCCTTCAGCCTGCGCTCCTCGACGGCGAGTTCGCGCTCCAGGTCGGCGCGGTGGGACGCGGTGTCGTCGAGGGCGCGCTCCGCGGCGTCGAGCGCCGCCTCCAGCTCGGCTTCCTGCTCCCGGATCCTGGCGGCCTCGCGCTCCATGTCCTCGGGGTCGCGGCCGCGCCGCTCCTCGGGGGGCGCCTGGGTGGCGCTGGTGACGCGGGCGTCGGCGAGGGAGATCGTGCCGCGCACCCGCTCGGCGAGCTGCGACAGCTCGTACCAGGTCTGCTGGGCGCGGGCGAGCCGCGGCGTGAGGCGCCTGACCTCGTCCTCCAGGTCGGCCTCGCGGGTCAGCGCCGTCTTCAGCCGCGCCTCGGCCTGCTCCTTGCGGTGCTTGAGCTCGGCCTCGTCGGCGACCTCGGTGCGCAGGGCCTCCCTGAGCGTGACGAGGTCGTCTGCGAGCAGCCGCAGCCGCGCGTCGCGCAGGTCGGCCTGGATGACGGCGGCGCGGCGCGCGACGGCCGCCTGGCGGCCGAGCGGCTTGAGCTGGCGGCGCAGTTCGTCCGTGAGGTCCTGCACGCGCGCGAGGTTCGCCTGCATCGCGTCCAGCTTCCGCAGCGCCTTCTCCTTGCGCTTGCGGTGCTTGAGGACGCCCGCGGCCTCCTCGATGAAGGCCCGGCGGCCCATCGGGTCGGCGTGCAGGACGGAGTCGAGCTGTCCCTGCCCGACGATGACGTGCATCTCGCGGCCGATGCCGGAGTCGGAGAGCAGGTCCTGGATGTCGAGGAGCCGACAGGTGTCGCCGTTGATCTGGTATTCGCTGCTGCCGCCGCGGAACATGATCCGCGTGATGGTGACCTCGGCGTACTCGATGGGGAGCGCGCCGTCCGCGTTGTCGATGGTCAGGGAGACCTCGGCCCGGCCGAGCGGCGGCCGCCCCGTGGTCCCGGCGAAGATGACGTCTTCCATCTTGCCGCCGCGCAGCGACTTGGCGCCCTGCTCCCCCATGACCCAGGAGAGCGCGTCGACCACATTGGACTTGCCCGAGCCGTTGGGCCCCACGACACAGGTAATGCCGGGTTCGAAGCGCAGCGTCGTGGCGGACGCGAACGACTTGAACCCGCGCAGTGTCATGGCCTTGAGGTGCACGCCGCCGGACTCTACCCGCACAGATCGTCCGTCGGCGGTTTCACCGCTGAACGCGCAGGGCACATCACACGTTAAGAAAGAGCCGGGGGAGGATGGAAGTCGGCGGCGCCGCGGGGGAATTGGCGGTTTCGGGCGAGGGGTTCGCCCCAGGGGGACGGAGAGGAAAGAAAGAAGGGACGCCGGAGCGGCGTCCCTTGCATATCTTGCCGGCGAGAAGATCCCGCCTGACCTGCGGCCCTTGCGGGCCCGTCGGTCAGGTGAGCGCAGGCTCCTGGGAAACATCGATGTCGATGCCGTCGAGAAGCGACTCGCCCTGGTGCTGTGCGGCGGCTGCGCTCAGCGCGTCGTTCTCGGACTGGATCCGTACGAGCTCGGATTCGAGGTCCTGGACGCGCTGCTGAAGCCGTCGCATCTCGGCGAGGAGTCGCGGGTCGGAACCGCCGACATAACCGAGAAGCGCCTTTGCCATGATGGATGGTCCTCCACAATGAGTGACCGACCGGTGTGCGGTGTGGGTCGTGGTTTCGTGAGGGAAAAAGCACCCCGCGCGCCCGGCAGAGAGGGGGCAACCTCTGCGGTTCTCGCTGCCGAACAGTTGGTGTGCGCGGGGCTTCCAGAGTCTCACCAAAAAGTTTGACGGTCAACACGATCACGGTCCGTGCGGGCACGGCGGGGCGCTGCGCGGCGCTCTCGGCTGCCCGGCGGGGCCTGCCTTCCCTGGCTCCCTCGCACCGGACACGTGTGTGCTCGGCAGCCTGTCACGCGCCGGGTCGGCTTGGCAACCGCCTGGTCACCGGGGTGCCCGCGGGGCGCGCCGACCGCCGGGGGGCGTACGCCGCGGCGGCGCGGGGCGCGCGCCCGGCGGGCGGCTCATCTGATCGCGAAGCCGGAGTAGCCGCCGCGGGGCGTGTCCCAGATCTCAGTGACGCCGTCGACCCGACCGGGCGTGTCGGCGGAGCGGAGCCAGTCGAGCAGCCGGTGGCAATTCTCACGCGCCCCTTCGGCCACGACCTGGACCCGGCCGTCGTCGAGGTTGAGCGCGAAGCCGGTGAGGCCGCCGATCTCCAGGGCGTTCGCCCTGGTGAACCAGCGGAACCCCACTCCCTGTACCCGGCCGCGCACCCAGGCGGTGAGCCGCACACGATCGTCCATGTACGCACGCTAGCCGCAGGATTCCTCTGAGACCTCACCGGCCCCACACACCATGGCGTACAGTCCCGTCGCGACACGCCTTCACCCGTTCGAGTGAAGGTTTCGAGCGCGAGGAAGGACCGCGGATGGGACGCCATGGCCGCTCCGGTGCCCGGCCCGCCCCCGTACCCGACCGGGACCCGCACGCCCCGCGGAAGGCAGGGCCTGCCGCCGGCGGCAGGCGGCGCGGCGCGGGGCCCCTGCGCACCGGGCTGCTCGGCGCCTCCGCCGCGATGGCGGTCGGCGCCGTGGCCGTGGCGTCGGGCCTGATACCCGGCGGCGGCCACTACGAGGTGGGCGCAGGTGCCGCAGGCGCCCGCCAGGTGCGGGCCGACGCGGCCCCCACCGACCTGCGCGAGCAGGGCGGCGCCGACGCGTCCCCCACCCGCTCCCCCGGCGCCTCGGCGTCCCACTCCGCGAGCGCCTCGCCCGCCGCGCCGAAGGCGCACCCCTCGACGGCGGCCCCTTCGGGGAGGCCGGCGCCGCACAGCTCGACGCCGGCTTCCCTGAAGGCCGGCACGACCGCGGCGAAGGCCCCCGCGAGCCGGAAGCCCGCGCCGCCCGCGTCCCCCGACCGCGTGGAGAAGGCGCCCGCGCAGCCGGCCCCGGCAGGGGCGTCCCAGGCCGCGCAGGTCCTCGCCCTGGTCAACCAGGAGCGCGCCAAGGCCGGGTGCAGCCCGCTCAGGGACGACTCCTCGCTCGACTCGCTCGCCCAGGACTTCAGCGACGACATGGCCGCACGCGGCTTCTTCGACCACACCGACCCGGACGGCAGGACCCCCTGGGACCGGGCCGACGCGGCGGGTGTGCAGAAGCTGGGCGGCGAGAACATCGCCAGGGGCCAGTCGGACGCCCAGGCCGTGATGGACGCCTGGATGAACTCCGAAGGCCACCGCGCGAACATCCTCAACTGCGACTACACGCGCCTCGGCGTCGGCGTCCACGAGGGGCCGGGCGGCCCGTGGTGGACGCAGGACTTCGGGTTCTGAGCGGTTCCACGGCGGCCGCCGTGGAAGGCTCGGGCCGCGCGGGCGCGAGCGGCCGGCTCCGTCAGGCGCGGGCCGCCGGCCGCGGCGGGCGCTGGCAGCGGGGGCAGAAGTAGCTCGACCGGTTCATCCACGCCCTGCGCCGCATCGGCGTGGCGCACCTGAGGCAGGGTTCGTCCTCGCGCCCGTAGGCGTTGAGGGAGCGGTCGAAGTAGCCCGACTCGCCGTTGACGTTGACGTACAGGCTGTCGAAGCTGGTGCCGCCGACGTCGAGCGCCGCGGTCATCACGTCCCGCACGTGGCCGAGCAGATCGGCGATGCGGGGGCGGGTGAGCGAGGCGGTCGGGCGGTCGTAGTGGAGCCTGCTGCGCCACAGCGCCTCGTCGGCGTAGATGTTGCCGACGCCGCTGATCAGCGACTGGTCGAGCAGGGCGCGCTTGACCGTGGTGCGCTTCGCGCGCAGCGCCACGGGGAAGGCGGCGTCGTCGAAGGCGGGGTCGAGCGGGTCGCGGGCGATGTGCGCGATGACGTCGGGCAGGCCGTCCTGCGTGTTCTCGTGGAGCGAGAGGCCGCCGAAGGTGCGCTGGTCCACGAAGCGCAGCTCCGTGCCGAGGCTGTCGGCGAACCGCACCCTGATCCTCAGGTGCTTCTCGTCGGGCGCCTCCACCGGGCGCACCAGGAGCTGGCCGCTCATGCCGAGGTGGCCGAGGACCGAGGTGCCCGGCCCCTCGGCCTCGTCGAGCGGCAGCCAGAGGTACTTGCCGCGGCGGCGGGCCGGGGCGAGGGTGCGGCCCCTGAGCCGGGCGGCGAAGTCCCCGCCGCCCGCGACATGGCGCCGTACGGCGCGCGGGTGCAGCACCTCGGCCTCGGCGACCGTCCGGCCGCTCACCCAGCGCGCGAGCCCGCGCCGTACGACCTCCACCTCGGGCAGCTCCGGCACGTCACTCCTGGGGAGCGGCGGCGCCGGCGACGGCCCGCTCGTCCGCCGCGGCCTTGATGGCTCGCCACGCGGACTCGGCGGCCTGCTGCTCCGCCTCTTTCTTGCTGCGGCCGGTGCCGGTGCCGTACGAGACACCACCGACGCGGGCAGCAGCCGTGAAGACCTTCTCGTGGTCGGGACCCTTCTCCGTCACGACGTACTCGGGCACGCCGAGGCTCTCCGCCGCCGTGAGCTCCTGGAGACTGGTCTTCCAGTCGAGTCCCGCGCCGAGGTTCGAGGACTTCTCGATCAGCGGGTCGAACAGCCGGTGCACGAGTTCGGACGCCGCGTCGAGCCCCTGGTCGAGGTAGACCGCGCCGATGACCGCTTCGAGGGTGTCGGCGAGGATGGACGCCTTGTCGCGCCCGCCCGTGCCCTCCTCGCCCCGGCCGAGCCTGATGAAGGCCCCCAGGTCGAGGCCCCGGCTCACCTCGGCGAGCGCCCGGGCATTGACGACGGCCGCGCGCAGCTTGGCGAGCTGCCCCTCGGGCAGGTCCGGGTGGATGCGGTACAGCGTGTCCGTCACCACGAGGCCGAGCACCGAGTCCCCGAGGAACTCCAGCCGCTCGTTGGTCGGCAGTCCGCCGTTCTCGTAGGCGAAGGAGCGGTGCGTCAGCGCACGCACCAGAAGGGCGGACTCAAGGTGGTACCCGAGCCGCCCTTCCAGAAGCGTGTGGGACGAGGCTGCGTGGACGGTGTCTGCCTGCTTCTTTGCGTTCTTGTCCGCGGACAGTTCAGACATGGAGCCTCTCACCAGCCGCTCAGACCTCGATGACCTGGCGCTTGTTGTAGGTGCCGCAGCTGGGGCACGCGATGTGCTGCAGCTTCGGCTCCTGGCAGCGCTCGCACGCCACCAGGTTGGGGGCCACAGCCTTCCACTGCGACCGGCGGTGGCGCGTGTTGCTGCGCGACATCTTCCGCTTCGGAACAGCCACGGCTACTTCTCCTGCTTCTCGTCGGCGGCACCGGGGCCGGTGCCGTCCATGTCGTCCATCTCGCCGTCCTTGCCGGTATCGGCGAGTCCTTGCAGCGCCGCCCACCTGGGGTCGACGGCGTCGTGGTGGTGTCCGGGCTCGTCCGCGAGCCTGACCCCGCACTGGGGGCACAGGCCTGCGCAGTCCTCCGAGCACAGCGGCTGCATCGGCAGTGCGAGCACCACCGCGTCACGCAGCACCGGTTCGAGGTCGAACAGGCCGTCCTCGACGTAGAGCGTGTCCTCGTCCTCGGCGTCGTCGGCCGGTTCCGCCTTGGGGCGGCCACGGTCGTCGGCGTCGTGGTACGAGAACAGCTCCTGGATGTCCGCCTCCACCTCGCGGCTGAGCGGCTCGAGACACCTTACGCACTCCCCCGCGGCCGTGGCGCGGGCGGTACCGGAGACCAGCACGCCCTCCATGACCGATTCCAGCCGGAGCTCAAGCGCGACGGGGTCGCCCTCGGGCACGGCGATGACGCCGTCGATGCCGAAGTCCTTCGGAGCCGGCACCGACCGGGTCAGCCGCTGGAGCGCACCGGGGCGCCGCCCCAGCTCGTGTGTGTCGAACACGAGGGGGTTGCGGTGGTCGAGGCGCGCGTTCACAACCGTCCCAGCTTTCGTCGCGTCGGGGATGTCACCGAGAGGGCTGCCGCTGACGTCCGGGAACCGGACGGACCGGGCGGGCAGCCGAGATCGCGACACGTGTACGCGACCGAAGGGCCAGGATACCGGTAGGGCGCCGCAGCTCCCAATCCGGTGCCGCGACCCTGGTCAGTGACCGGCGGGCGGCCCGGTCAGCGCCCTTCCTCGTAGCGGCGCAGCGCCTCCAGGTCGATCATGCTCGTGTCGAAGAAGCTGGTCTCGTCGAGGGCGGCGCCCTGCTGCTGGGCGGGGTCCTGGGGCTGCTGCCAGCCGTAGCCCTGCGCCGCGTCCTGCCCGTACGGGGCCGCCTGGGCCGCCTGGGCCGCCTGGTCGTAGCTGCCCTGCTGCTGGTAGGCGTACGGGTCGTGCTGGTAGGCGTACGCCTCCTGCTGCTGGGCGTAGTCGGCGCCGTACGCCTGGTCGGACGGGTAGCCCTGCGCGGCGGCCGGGTAGCCCCCTGCGCCCGCCATGCCGTCCTGCCCGGCGCCCTGGCCCGCGGCCGCCCAGGCGCCGGTCTCGTACCCGGTGGGCGCGTAGCCCGGGTCCTGGTAGGGCTGCTGCGCGGGGATCGGCGGGTGCTCGTCGGCGACCGCGGGCTCGGGGGCCGCGGGCCGCTCCCTTGCCGGCGGGCGGCTCTCAGCCAGGTCGGAGAGGAAGTCGGCGTCGCTGATGAGGCCCTGCCCGCCGGCCGCGTCCTGGGCGGCCATGTGGGCGCCGAGATCGTCGGTGGCGATCCGGCCGTGGAGCTTCTGCCGGCCGCGGCCTACCGCTTCGAGCGTCTTGGACAGCACGGCCTCGAAAGCGCCGAGCTTGGCGTCGACGTAGTCGTCGGCGCGGCGGATCAGCGTGGCCGGGTCCGAGCTGTACTCGGGGGCCTCGGGGTCGGAGTCGTACGCCGACCCCGCGCCGTCGGCGTCGTCCGCGGCGTCGGCGCCTTCGCCGGGCGTCCGGCCGAGCAGCTTCTCGCGGCCCCGGTCGACGGAGCCGATGGTCTTGGTGAGGACGACCTCGAAGTTGGCGAGCTTGGAGTCGACGTAGTCGTCGGCCTCGGCGCGGATCTCCTCCGCGTCCCTGCGGGCCTCGGCGAGGATACGGTCGGCCTCGTCCTGCGACTGGCGGGCGACGGCGGTGCCGGAGGTCAGCGCGGCGCGCTCGGCGTGCGCCTCCTGGACGATCCGGTCGGCCTCCTGGCGGGCCTGGGCGGTGAGCTGCTCGTGGCCGCCGATGACCTCCTCCGCCTGGGCGAGGGAGTTCGGCAGGGCGGCGCGCACCTCCTCCAGCATCGCGAGCAGTTCGGCGCGGTTCACCACGCAGGACGCCGACATGGGCATGGACCTGGCGTTCCCCACAGCGTCGACGATCTCGTCGAGCTTCTTCTGCACGTCCACCGTGTGCTCGCCTTTTCTCAGCCGGATTACGAGACGGACGCCACGACTGTACGGCCCTGGCAACGGTGTCCGACACCGGGTGACGCACCTTCAGGCCGCGGGGCGGCCCCGCCGCCGGGCTCAGCGCGCGGCGAGCCGCTCGACGAGGGCGTCGTGGACCACGGGCGGCAGCAGGTGCGAGACGTCGCCGCCCCAGGTAGCGACCTCCTTGACCAGGGAGGACGACAGAAAGCTGTAGGTGGGGTTGGTGGGCACGAACAGCGTCTCGACGCCGGAGAGCCCGTTGTTCATCTGGGCCATCTGGAGTTCGTAGTCGAAGTCGCTGACGGCGCGCAGGCCCTTCACGATGGCGGGGATGTCGCGCTCCTTGCAGAAGTCGACGAGCAGGCCGTGGAAGGACTCGACCTCCACGTTGCCGAACTCCTCGGTGGCGCGCCGGATCAGGTCGATCCGCTCGTCGACCGTGAACAGGCCCTGCTTGGACCTGTTGATCATCACCGCGACGTGGACGACGTCGTACAGCTTGGACGCGCGGGCGATGATGTCGAGGTGCCCGTTGGTGATCGGGTCGAAGGATCCGGGACAGACGGCGCGGCGCACTGGGTTCTCCTCGCTCTCCGGGGTGGTCATGACGCGGCTGCTGCGGGTGGGGGGCCTGCCGCGGTGGCGCGGCCGTGCCACAGGGTGCCCTCGCCGTACCGGCGGGAGCGGAGCGGCTCGAACCCCTCGGGCCAGCGGAACGTACCGCCCCGGGTGGCCCGTTCAACGGTGACGACGGCGGCGTCGGCAAGCCACCCCTGGCGGCGGAGTGTGAGCAGGATCTCGCCAAGATCGTCGTCGTCGACGGCGTACGGCGGGTCGAGGAAGACCAGGCCGTACGGGTCGTCGGGGGCGGCGTCGCGCACCACCTGCTCGGCCTTCGCCGTGCGTACCTCGGCGCCCGGCAGGCCGACCGCGCGGACGTTCTCGCGCACGGTGCGGGCGGCGCGGCCGTCCGCCTCGACCAGCAGGGCGTGCGCGGCGCCGCGGGAGAGCGCTTCGAGGCCCACGGCGCCCGACCCGGCGTACAGGTCGGCGACGCGGAGGCCGTCGAAGGTGCCGAGCAGCGACTCCCAGCTGGAGAAGAGGCCCTCGCGCGCCCGGTCCGATGTGGGCCGGGTGCCGTTGCCCGGCGGCACGGCGAGCCGGCGCCCGCCGGCGGCGCCGGCGATCACGCGGGTCATGGGGTCTCCGGTTCCTCGGGTGCTCTGCGGTGCCGGGGCGCGACCGCCCGGCGTGCGGGCGCGGCGCGGGGCCCCGGCCGCCTCCACGATATGGCGTGCGGGCCCGCGCGGCAGCGCTGCCCCCGCCCTGTGCGCCGCACGCCGCGGGCCGCCGCCTCAGCCCTTGTCGAGGTAGCGCTCGCGCTCGGCGTCGAGCAGCGCGTCGAGCGCGGTGCGCAGCTGGGGGTGGTCCGTCAGCCCGGGGTCGCGCGCGACGACGGCCGCGGCCTCGTCGCGGGCCTGCGCGATGACCTCCTCGTCCTCGATGACGGCGAGCATCCGCAGGCTGGAGCGCACGCCGGACTGGGCCTGGCCGAGCACATCGCCCTCGCGGCGCTGTTCGAGGTCGATGCGGGAGAGCTCGAAGCCGTCGAGGGTGGCGGCGACCGCGCCGAGCCTGGCCCGCGCGGGGCTCGCCGCCGGCGCGTCCGTGACGAGCAGGCACAGGCCGGCCGCGGCGCCGCGGCCGACCCGGCCGCGCAGCTGGTGGAGCTGGGAGACGCCGAAGCGGTCGGCGTCCATGATCACCATGGCGGTCGCGTTCGGCACGTTGACCCCGACCTCGATGACGGTGGTCGCGACGAGCACGTCGGTCTCGCCCGCGGCGAAGCGGCGCATGACGGCGTCCTTCTCGTCGGGCGCGAGGCGGCCGTGGAGGATCTCGACGCGCAGCCCGGCGAGCGGGCCCGCCGCGAGCTTCTCCGCGACGTCCACCACGGCGAGCGCGGGGCGCTTCTCGGCGTCCTCCGCCGCCTGCTTCTTCTTCGCACCGTCCTCCTCGTCGCCGATGCGGGGGCAGACGACGTACGCCTGGTGGCCCGCCGCGACCTCCTCGCGGACCCGGTCCCAGGCCCGGGTGAGGAAGTGCGGCTTATCCTGCACGGGCACCACATGGCTGGCGATCGGCGACCTGCCCGCCGGCAGCTGGTCGAGCACGGAGGTCTCCAGGTCGCCGAAGACCGTCATGGCGACCGTACGCGGGATGGGCGTGGCCGTCATGACCAGCAGGTGCGGCGGCTGCTTGCCCTTGGCGCGCAGGGCGTCGCGCTGCTCGACGCCGAAGCGGTGCTGCTCGTCGACGACGACGAGGCCGAGGTCGTGGAACTGGACCTTGTCCTCGATCAGCGCGTGCGTGCCGATGACGATGCCCGCCTCGCCCGTGACCAGGTCGAGCAGGGCCTGGCGGCGGGCCGCCGCGCCCATCGAGCCGGTGAGGAGCACGACCTTGGTCGCGCCCTCCGCGGCGCCGAGGGTGCCGCCGTCCGCGAGGTCGCCCATCATCTCGGTGACGGAGCGGTGGTGCTGCTGGGCGAGGACCTCGGTGGGCGCGAGCATCGCGGCCTGGCCGCCCGCGTCCACGACGGCGAGCATGGCCCGCAGCGCGACCAGCGTCTTGCCCGAGCCGACCTCGCCCTGGAGCAGCCGGTGCATGGGGTGCTCGGTGCCGAGGTCGGCGAAGATCTCCGCGGTGACCTTCTGCTGGCCGTCGGTGAGGGTGAAGGGCAGGCGCGCGTCGAACGCGTCGAGCAGCCCGCCCGCGACGGGCCGCCGCGCCACCGCGGGCAGCTGCGCGTCGGCGTGGCGCCTGCGCGCGAGCGCGACCTGGAGGACGAACGCCTCGTCCCACTTGAGCCGCTCGCGCGCCTCCTCGACGTCGGCCTTGGTCCCGGGCCTGTGCACCTTGCGCAGCGCCTCGGGCAGCGAGGCGAAGCCGCGGCCCTCGCGCAGCGCGGCGGGCAGCGGGTCGACCGCCTCGGCGGCGCGCGGCAGCACCAGGTCGACGGCCTTGGCGATCTTCCAGGACTCCAGCCCCTTGCAGGCCGGGTAGATCGGGATGAGCCGGCCGGCGAACGCGTCCACGGCGGCGCCCTCGGCGTCGTCCGCGGCCCCGCCGGCTCCCGTGCCGTCCGGTCCTCCGCTCCCGGCGGCCGCGCTTCCGCCGCGCCCGTCGCGCTCGTCGCGCTCGTCATAGCCCTCGTACCCGTCGTCGCTCTGGCGGCCGAGCGTCACGTACGTGGGGTGGGCGAGCTGGAGCTTGCGGTTGAAGACGGAGACCTTGCCGGCGAACATGGCGCGGCTGCCGGGCGGCAGGTCCTTGTGCGGCTTGTGGATACCGCGGCCGAAGAACACCAGCTGGAGCGTGCCGCTGCCGTCCGTGAGGGTCACTTCGAGGCGCTGGCCGCGGCCGCCGTTGAACCGCAGCACGCGCGAGTCGGCGACCTGCGCGACCACGGTCACGTCCTCGTCGAGCGGAAGGTCGGCGAGCCGGGTGAGCCGGCCGCGCTCCTCGTAGCGCCGGGGGTAGTGGTGCAGCAGGTCGCCCACGGTGTGCAGGCCGAGGTGCTCGGCCATCACCTTGGCGGTGGGCTGGCCGAGTGTCTTCTTGAGGGGTTCGTCAAGCGCGGACACGTCGTCCATTCCACACCACGCCTCGGACATCGGGCTCATTCGACGCCGATCAGCAGGGGCGCCGTCCGCCCGCCGCCGCGGTGCACGACGGTGTCGACGGCCAGGTGGCCGCCCCGCACATGGGCTTCGAGCCGCTCCGCGAGCGCGTCGGGCACGTCGTCGCCGAGGACGAGGGTGACCAGTTCGCCGCCGGCCGCGAGCATCCGGTCGAGCACGGCCTCCGCGGTGGCGGCGAGGCTCTCGCCGATCACGGCGACGTCCCCCTCGATCAGGCCGAGCACGTCCCCGGCCCGGCAGATGCCCGCCGTCGTCCAGGCCATCCGCTCGGCCACGGCGAGTTCGCCGTAGCGGGTGGCCCCGGCCGCCGAGGTCATCGCGACGACGTCCTCGTCGAAGCGGCGCTCGGGCTGGTGCACGGCAAGGGCCGCGATGCCCTGGACCGCCGCCCTGGTGGGGATGAGGGCGACCCGTACGCCCTCGGCGCGCGCCTGCGCCGCCGCCGCTGCCGCGGTGTGCCGCAGGCCGGTGTCGTTGGGCAGCAGCACCACTTCGCGCGCGCGGGCGCGCCGGATCGCCTCGGCGATCTCGCCGCTCGCCGGCGGCTCGCCCGCTCGGGCGACGAGGGGCGTGGCGCCCGCCTCGGCGCAGAGCCCGGCGAGCCCCTCGCCGGGGACCACGGCGACGACGGCGCGCTGCACCTCGTCGCCCGCGGCCCTGGCCGCTGCGGCGGGCGTGCGCGGCGAGAGGTGGGTGACGCGGATGCGGTGCGGGCGTCCCGCCTCGATGCCCGCCTCGACGGCGGCGCCCGCGTCGTCGGTGTGGACGTGCACCGTCCACAGGCCGTCGCCGCCGCCGATGACCAGGCAGTCGCCGAGCGCGTCGAGCCGGCCGCGCAGCCGGGCGAGGGCGTCTGACCCGGCCTCGATCAGGTAGATCACCTCGAAGGCCGGGTCCTCGTCGGCCCCCGGCCCGGCCGGGCACTCGGCCTCTGCCGGGGGCGCGGCGGCACGCGGGCGCGCGGGCGGCGGGGCGGGCGCGCGCCCCGTGACCGTCTCCACGAGTGCGCCGAGGAGGGCGACGAGGCCGAGGCCCCCTGCGTCGACGACGCCCGCGCTGCCGAGGGCCGCGAGCTGCCGCGGCGTCGCGTCGAGCGCGGCGCACGCCCCGGCGTACGCGGCGCGCACGACGCCCGCGGGGTCCTGCGCGCCCGCGGCCCGCGCGGCGGCGGCGGCCGCGTCGGCGACGGTCAGGACGGTGCCCTCGACGGGATGGGCGACGGCCTCCCGCGCGGCCGCGGCGCCGCGCTCCAGGGCGCGGGTCAGCCGGTGCGCCGCGGTCCGCCGCGCCGCGCCGCCGTCCGTCCCGGCACCGGCACCTTCGGGCCCGGAGGGTCCTGCTGAGTCCGTGAGTTCGGCCGCGGCGCCGCGCAGGAGCTGGGCGAGGATCGTGCCCGAGTTGCCGTGGGCGCCGAGCAGCGCACCGTGGGCCAGGGCGCGCACGGCGTCCTCCGCGGTGGGCCCGGTGGCGGATCCGCTGTCGCCGTGCGCCGCGAACACGGCCTCCACCGCACGGACGGCGGACTCGGCCGTCAGATAGAGGTTGGTCCCGGTGTCACCGTCCGCGACGGGATAGACGTTGATCGCGTCGATCTCCTCACGGTCCCTGCCGAGGGCGTCGAGCGCGCGAGCGCACCAGGTCCGCACCGCTGCGGCGTCGAGGGTGTGCGGCACCTGCTGGTCCTCCTTGCGCGAGCCGCCCGCGGGACGGCCTGACGGGATGCTCCACGCACAGTAGTCCGCGCGGCGGCGCCGCCCCCGCGCCGGTCGCGGGGGACGGGCGCAGGGGCCGGGCCGCCGCCTCAGCGGGTGCGCCAGCCGTGGTCGACCGGGCCGATGCCGCCGCCCAGCGCGAAGCCGTGGCGCACCGCGCCGGTGACGTACTCCTTGGCGGCGCGTACGGCGGTGACGACGTCCTGCCCGCGGCCGAGCCCCGCGGCGATCGCGGAGGCGAGGGTGCAGCCGGTGCCGTGGGTGTGCCGGTTGTCGAGGCGCGGGGCGCGCAGCCAGTGCTCCTCGGTGCCGTCGGTGAGCAGGTCGACGGCGTCGCCGCGCAGGTGGCCGCCCTTGACGAGCGCCCAGCGCGGCCCGAGCGCGAGCACCGCAGCGGCGGCGCGGGGCAGGTCGCCCTCGTCCTCGACGGTGACGCCGGTGAGCCTGGCGACCTCGTCGAGGTTGGGGGTGGCGACGGTCGCCGCGGGCAGCAGCCGGGTGCGTACGGCGTCGAGCGCGGAGTCCGCGAGGAGGGCGTCCCCGTGCTTGGAGATGCCGACCGGGTCCACGACGACGGGGACCGCGGTGGCGCCGAGGAGTTCGGCGACCGCGGTGACGACCGGGGCCGAGGAGAGCATGCCGGTCTTCACCGCCTGGACACCGATGTCGTCGACGACGCTGCGGTACTGGGCGCGCACCGCCTCCACGGGCAGCTCCCACGCGCCCTGCACGCCCAGGGAGTTCTGCGCGGTGACCGCGGTGACGACGGTCATGCCGTGCACGCCGAGGGCGAGCATGGTCTTCAGGTCGGCCTGGATGCCCGCGCCGCCGCCGGAGTCGGACCCGGCGACGGCCAGGACGCGGGGCGGGGCTGCGGGGTCCGCTGCGTGGGCGGCGCTGCGCCCGGGGTCGCTCATGGCATACGACCCTACTTTTCCGCCGCGCCGAAGTGGTCCCAGCCCCCCGTGCCGGTCCAGGGCGCCCCGTCCACGGTGACCTGGGCGCGGGCGGTGTGGCCGCGCACCTCGCCGATCACCCGCCAGCGCGCGGGCAGCTTCGTCTCCGGCGGGAACGTCGCGACGATGGCGTGGTCCTCGCCGCCGGTGAGCACCCACTGGAGCGGGTCGATGCCGACGGCCTGGCCGATGTCGTGCATCTGCG
Source organism: Streptomyces sp. NPDC047002 (assembly GCF_040704505.1). NCBI lineage: Bacteria > Bacillati > Actinomycetota > Actinomycetes > Kitasatosporales > Streptomycetaceae > Streptomyces > Streptomyces sp. NPDC047002. The sequence goes on along the minus strand of NZ_JBEYWC010000005.1, from coordinate 130,680 downwards.
AGGGGATGTCGACGCGTCCCGAGCGCAGGTCGATGCGGACGTCGCTGGCGCGCGCGATGTGCCCGAGGTCGGCGACGAGCCCGTCGCTGACGTCGGTCATGGCGGTGGCGCCGAGCCCGGCTGCCGCGGGTCCCGCGTGGTAGGGCGGTTCCGGCCTGCGGTGCGCCTCGACGAAGGCGCGCGGCGAGCGGAAGCCACGGGAGAGCACCGCGAGTCCTGCCGCCGACCAGCCGAGCCAGCCGGTGTACGCGACGAGGTCGCCGGGGCGCGCGCCCGACCTGGTGACGGCCTCGTGGCCGCGCAGGTCGCCGAGCGCGGTGATGGCGACGGTGATGGAGTCGCCGCGCACGACGTCGCCGCCGACCACGGCGGCCCCCGCGACCTGGCACTCGTCGCGGATGCCGTCCATCAGCTCGGTGGGCCAGGCGACGGGGAGTTCGCCGGGCACGACGAGGCCGAGCAGCAGCGCCGTGGGCACCGCGCCCATGGCGGCGATGTCCGCGAGGTTCTGCGCGGCGGACTTGCGCCCCACGTCGTACGCGGTGGACCAGTCGCGGCGGAAGTGGCGGCCCTCGATCAGCAGGTCCGTGCTGGCCACGACCCTGCCGTCGGGCGCGGTCACGACCGCGGCGTCGTCACCTGGGCCGAGCCGGACCGCCGGGGTGGTGGTGAGGCGGGAGGTGAGCTTGTCGATCAGCCCGAACTCCCCCAGCTCCCCCACGGTTCCCTTCACCGGGTCTCCTTTCCTTCGCTGCTGCCGTACGTGCTGTCCGTGGTGTCCGCGAGGGCGGTGCGACGGGCCGCCGCGGCGCGCGGTCGCGGCCCGGCCGCGCGGTCGGTACGGTCGACAGGGCGGCCGGCGAGTGCGACCGGGGGCCGGGAGGACGGGCGGGACGCGGCGCACGCCGGGTCTCCCCCCGGCGTGGGACGACGCGGTACCGTGGCGTCCCTTTTCCCTGGGGGTTCTCCCCGGGACATGATCCTCGCGGCCGCCCTGGAGGTTCCGTGGTGCAGGCGTACATCCTGATTCAGACCGATGTGGGCAGAGCCCACGCGGTCGCCGAGACCGTGTCCGGCTTCGACGGCGTGCTGAAGGCCGAGGACGTCACGGGGCCCTACGACGTCATCGTGCGCGCGCAGGCGGACACGGTCGACGACCTGGGCCGGATGGTGGTCGCCAGGATCCAGCGGGTGGAGGGCATCACCCGTACTCTGACCTGCCCGGTCGTGCATCTGTAGCCCCGTCTACGCTTGGCCGGTGACACCTTTCCGCCGAAGGCGTCCCGGGCGCAGGCTACCGGGCCCCCTCCTCGTCTCGTTGCCCGCCGTCGCCGTGCTGTGCGCCGCGGGGTGCTCCGGGTCCGGTTCCGCGCCGCGGGTGGCCGTGCCGAAGCCGCCGAAGGACCAGGTGGAGGTCTGCGAGGCGCTGCACCGGCAGCTTCCCGCGAAGGTCGGCGGCCAGGAGAGGAACGATCCGAGCCCGGCGTCCGACCTGACGGCCGCGTGGGGTTCGGGGGACGCGTCGATCGTGCTGCGCTGCGGAATCCCGCGGCCCGCGGAGATGTCCGACCCGCGGTCGGAGGCCGTCGACGCGGACGGGGTGAGCTGGCTGGTGCAGCAGTCCCCGACGTCGGGCCAGACCTTCACGACGACGTACCGCACCGCCTACGTGCAGGTCTCGATGGGCGCGAAGTTCGCCCAGGACGGCACCCCGATCGCGCAGTTCGCCGCGGCGGTGAAGAAGACCGACCCGGCGACCGTCTAGGCGGCGCGCCTCCTCGGGAAGGCCGCGGGGGGTGCGCGTCCCGTGGGACGCGCACCCCCCGCGCCGTCTCTGCGCCGCCGAGGGCGCTCAGCGCAGCCCGGTCGAGCGGCGCAGCGCCGCCCTGACCAGCAGGTCAACCAGCTGCGCGTAGCCGACGCCGGTCTCCTGCCACATGCGGGGGAACATCGAGATGGGTGTGAAGCCCGGCATCGTGTTGATCTCGTTGATGACGAACCCGCCGTCCTCGGTGAGGAAGAAGTCCGCGCGCACCAGCCCCTCGCAGGACGCGGCGTCGAACGCCTCCACGGCCAGCCGCCGCACCTCGGCCGTCTGCTCCTCGGTGAGCGGCGCGGGCACCACGCCGGAGGCCGCGTCGATGTACTTCGCCTCGAAGTCGTAGAAGTCGTGCGCGGTCACCGGCGGGATCTCCGCGGGCAGGCTGGCCCGCGGACCGTCGTCGAACTCCAGCACGCCGCACTCGATCTCACGGCCGCGCAGCAGCGACTCCACGATCACCTTGGGGTCGTGGCGGCGCGCCTCGGCGAGCGCGTCGTCCAGGTCCTCGGCCCCGTCGACCTTGCTGATGCCGACGGACGAGCCGCCGCGCGCGGGCTTCACGAACAGCGGCCAGCCGTGCTCGCCGGCGAAGTCCGCGATCCGGCGCCGCACCGCCGCCGCGTCACGCTCCCACTCGCGGGGCCTGATCACCAGGTACGGGCCGACGCGCAGCCCGAAGGAGGTGAACACCCGCTTCATGTACTCCTTGTCCTGGCCGACCGCGGAGGCGAGCACGCCCGCGCCGACGTACGGCACGCCCGCGAGCTCCAGCAGGCCCTGGAGCGTGCCGTCCTCGCCGTAGGGGCCGTGCAGCACGGGGAAGACGACGTCGACCTCGCCGAGCGCCTTGGGCACGGAGCCGGGCTCGCTGTAGACGACCTCGCGGTTGCCGGGGGCGACGGGGAGCACCACGTCGCCTTCCGCGGACTCGGCGATCTGCTCGACGCTGGGCAGCGCCCGGTCGGCGATCGCCATCCGCGCCGGGTCGTCGGCGGTCAGCGCCCAGCGGCCGTCCGTGGTGATGCCGATGGGCAGGACGTCGTACGCCTCGCGGTCGATGGCCGCGAGCACCGCTCCCGCGGTGACGACGGAGATGCCGTGCTCGGAGCTGCGGCCCCCGAACACAACGGCGACGCGCGGCTTGCGGGGCGGCCGCTGGGGGCTCTGGGAGGGGTTCAGGCTGCTCATATCGCGATGAGGGTACCCGCACATGCCGCGCGTGCCCGCGGCCGCTGCCCCCTTCGGCGCGCCCGCGCCCCTGACGGACGCGCGGCGCTACTCAGAGCCGTTCCGACTTGGCGCTGCGTGACATCAGGTCCTTGAGCGCGACGAGCGGCGCCTTGCCGTTGTGGACGATGTCGACGATGGTCTCGGTGATCGGCATCTCGACCCCGTGGCGGCGCGCGAGGTCGAGCACGGACTCGCAGGACTTGACGCCCTCGGCGGTCTGCCGGGTGACCGCGATGGTCTCCTCCAGCGACATGCCGCGGCCCAGGTTGATGCCGAAGGTGTGGTTGCGGGAGAGGCCGGACGAGCAGGTCGCGATGAGGTCGCCCATGCCGGCGAGCCCGGAGAAGGTCTGCGGGTCCGCGCCCATGGCGAGGCCGAGCCTGCTGGTCTCGGCCAGACCGCGGGTCATCAGGGACGCCTTGGTGTTGTCGCCGAGCCGCATGCCGTCGGCGATGCCCACGGCGAGGCCGATGACGTTCTTGACGGCACCGCCGAGTTCGCAGCCGACGACGTCGGTGTTGGTGTACGGGCGGTAGTACGCGGTGTGGCAGGCGGCCTGGAGGCGCCGGGCCACGGACTCGTCCGCGCAGGCCACGACGGCGGCCGCCGGGGTGCGGGCGGCGATCTCCAGCGCGAGGTTGGGCCCTGTGACGACGGCGACCCGCTCGGCCGGCGCCTTGGCGACCTCCTCGATCACCTCACTCATCCGCTTGGCCGTGCCGAGTTCCACGCCCTTCATCAGCGACACGAGGACGGTGTCCTGGGGCAGCGCGGGCGCCCACGCCGTGAGGTTGGCGCGCAGCGTCTGGGAGGGCACGCACAGGACCGTGAAGTCGGCGCCGCTCGCCGCCTCCGCGGGGTCGCAGGTGGCGCGGACCCCGGCGGGCAGCTCGATCCCCGGCAGGTACTCCGGGTTGGTCCCGGTGGTGTTGATGGTCTCGGCGATGTCCGCGCGGCGGGCGCAGAGCGTCACCTCGCAGCCCGCGTCGGCGAGGATCATGGCGAATGCCGTGCCCCACGAACCGGTTCCGAAGACGGCGACCCTGGTCACGTTGTTCCCTTGTCCTCTTCCACTTCCACTTCCACTGCTGCCTTGGCTACGGCCTCCGGTGCCGCCTGCGCCCCGGGTGCCCGCGCGGCCGGCCGTGCGTCCCCGCGCCGCTCCAGCGCCCGCGCCCTGCGCGGATCGTACGGCACCTCGGGGGCCGGCTCGCCGCGCAGCTGGACGAGGAGTTCCGTGATGGCGGCCATGATCACCTCTGTGACCTCGCGCAGCAGGTCCTGCGTGACGGCCTGCCCGTAGTAGCGGCTGAGGTCGACCGGGCCGCCGACGAGGACGCGGTGGGTCTTGCGCGGGAAGACGGAGGCCTTCTTCGAGTAGGGCGGGAGGACTTCGTTGGCGCCCCACTGGGCGATGGGGACCACCGGGCACTTGGTCTGGAGGGCGACGCGCGCCGCGCCCGTGCGGGCGGCCATCGGCCACTGCAGGGGGTCGCGGGTGAGGGTCCCCTCGGGGTAGAAGGCGACGCACTCGCCGCGCTCCACGGCGTCTATGGCCGCGCGGAAGGCGCCCCGCGCGTCGGAGGAGTCCCGGTAGACCGGGATCTGCCCGCTGCCGCGCATCACGGCCCCGACGAAGCCGTCCGTGAACAGGGAGCTCTTGGCGAGGAATCGCGGCACTCGCCCGGTGTTGTACTGGAAATGGCCGTAGGCAAAGGGATCGAGATGCGAATTGTGGTTCACCACGGTGATGAATCCGCCGTCCGCCGGAATGTTCTCCGCACCCTGCCAGTCCCGCTTGAACAGAAGGAGGAGCGGCGGCTTCGCCAGGACCGCGGCCAGGTGGTACCAGAAGCCGACTTTTCGGCGGGACACGCGACACCTTCCTCACTGCCTGCCCGGCCCTTCGCCCGGCTGCTGGGGGTCAAGTGTCGCCCCGGGCCCCTGGTCTGTCGAGCACATGGCACGACGGGTCGCGGGGGGCCGGGCGACAATGGGCGGACGGCCGCACGAGCACGGGAGCACGCCACGAGAACCGATCCGACGACCGGCTGGTCGCTGGTCGTCCCGCTGAAACCGCTGCGCCGCGCGAAAAGCAGGCTCGGCCCCGACGCGGACGCGTCGCAGCGTCCGCTGCTGGCGCTGGCGTTCGCCCAGGACACGGTGGCGGCGGCGCTCGCCACCGAGGGCGTGCGGGATGTGGTGGTTGTCACGGACGACGCCGAGGCGGGTGCCGCCCTCGCCGCCCTCGGCGCGCTCGTCGTCCCCGACTCCCCGGGCGCCGGGCTCAACGCGGCGCTCGCGCACGGCGCCCGCGCGGTCGCGCTGCGCCGCCCCGGGGCCCCGCTCGCCGCGCTCAACGCGGACCTGCCGGCGCTGCGCCCCGCGGAGCTCGCGGTGGTGCTGCGGCGGGCAGCGGCTTTTCCGCGGGCGTTCCTCCCGGACGCTGCGGGGATCGGCACGACCCTGCTCGCCGCGGGCCCCGGGGCGGAACTGCGGCCCGCGTTCGGCGGACTTTCCCGGCTGCGCCACGCGGCGGGCGGCGCGGCGGAAATCCCGGTGGCGGGCGCGGATTCCGTACGGCAGGACGTGGACACGGCGGCTGACCTGCGGGCGGCCGTGGCGCTTGGGCTCGGCCCGCACACGGCCCGGGTGTACGCGGCGCTCGCGCCGCTGCTCTCGCCGTAGCGGCAGGTGACCGGCGGGCGGGATCGCCCGGTCGCGGTTACGCTGCGGGCATGCAGGCCACCGCGTACACGTTCGTTCCCGAGACCCGCAGCGGCAGTGTGCTGCTCGACGACGGCACACCGGTCGATTTCGACGCCGCCGCGTTCGACGCGGGCGGGCTGCGGCTGCTGCGTCCGGGGCAGCGGGTGCGGATCGAGACAGAACCCGTGAAGGGCACTGAGGGCGCCGGGGACGCCGGGGGCGCGCAGCCGCCGCGGATCACCCTGGTGACGTTGCAGACCTTCTGAGCGCGCCGAGTTCGCCGGCCTGCGGCGCGCCGCGCCGGAACGCGCCGCGGGCCGGGTCTCCCCGAGGGGAGCCCGGCCCGGCGTGAAACGCGGCCCGTGCCGCCGACCGCTGCCCGGTGCTTACTTGCTCCTGGCGGTGGTCTTCTTCGCGGTGGTGCGCGAGGCGGCCTTGCGGGCGGGGGCCTTCTTGGCGGGGGCGGTCTTCTTCGCGGTGCCCGTCGCCTTCTTGGCGGTCGTCTTCTTCGCGGCCGTGGTGGTCTTCTTCGCCGTGGACTTCTTGGCGGGCGTGGCCTTCTTCGCCGTGGCCTTCTTCGCCGCGGTGGTCTTCTTCGCCGTCGACTTCTTGGCGGTGGCCTTCTTGGCCGCGGCCTTGGCGGTCGTACGGGTGGAAGAGCCGCCGGAGAGGCTGCCCTTGGGCGCCTTCTTCACGGAGACCTCGCCGCCCCTGGGGAGCTTCTTGGAGCCGCTCACCAGGTCCTTGAAGCCCTGTCCCGCGCGAAAGCGCGGCACCGAGGTCTTCTTGACCCGCACGCGCTCACCCGTCTGCGGGTTGCGGGCGTAGCGGGCGGGGCGGTCGACCTTCTCGAACGAGCCGAAGCCGGTGACCGACACGCGGTCGCCGCTCACGGTGGCGCGCACGATGGCGTCGAGGACCGCGTCCACGGCGTCCGCGGCCTGCTGACGGCCACCGAGCTTGTCCGCAATCGCTTCTACGAGCTGAGCCTTGTTCACGTCTTCCCCTTCGGAGACATTGCCAGAACGAATGTGTTCAAGCCTTTTCGCACGTTAGGCAGATATATACCGCAAATCAAACACGAAACGGGCTAATCACCCTAGTGCCGCAACGAAGTCGGCCCGGCGGACTTCCACCCGTCAGTCCTCTTCCGGAAAGCGACCCTCGTCAAGATCCGCCAGGAGGCGGTCGAGGCGCCGTGCCGCATCCGGGAGATCGTGCTTCGCCGCCGCGGTGATGACCAGCAGCTTCCGTGTGAGCGCCATGCGTACGCCCTCCGCGACTTGCAGTTCACGCACGCGCGCGTGCGCTTCTTTCAGTTGTCCGGCGACCGACTCGTAGAGTGCGAGTTGGCTGTCGCGTTCCATGCACCGATTGTGCCATCTGGGGCGAGTTGTCGCCCCACGGGGGCTCAACATGCAACTGCACCCCCTGCCTGGGGGCAGGGGGTGCAGTAGGGGAAAACCGCTGATCAGAGGTGGTTCAGACGGCAATTGTGCGGGGCTTGAAGGCGGGGCGCGCGGCCTCGTAGGCGGCGATGTCGGACTCGTTCTGAAGGGTGAGGCTGATGTCGTCGAGACCGTTCAGCAGACGCCAGCGACTGTTCTCGTCAAGGTCGAAATCAGCCGTGACGCGCTCCGTTCCGCCCGACGCGGCGCGCACCTGCCGCCGCTCCAGGTCGACCGTGACCTCGGCGGCCGGGTCGCCCTCCACGAGCGCCTGGAGGCTCTCCACGACGTCCTGCGGCAGGACCACCGTCAGGAGCCCGTTCTTCAGCGAGTTGCCGCGGAAGATATCGGCGAAACGCGAGGAGATGACGGCCTTGAAGCCGTAGTTCTGCAGGGCCCAGGCGGCGTGCTCGCGGGACGATCCTGTGCCGAAGTCGGGGCCGGCCACCAGGACCGTGGCGCCCCGGTAGCGCTCCTGGTTGAGCACGAACTCCGGGTCCTTGCGCCACGCCTCGAACAGGCCGTCCTCGTAGCCGTCGCGGGTGACCTTCTTGAGCCAGTGGGCGGGGATGATCTGGTCCGTGTCGACGTTGCTGCGGCGCAGCGGGACGGCACGGCCGGTGTGGACGGTGAAGGCTTCCATGGTTATCGCGCTCCAGCGGGCGTGCGGTCGGCGTCGGACAGGTCGGCGGGTGAGGCCAGATGGCCCAGCACCGCCGTCGCGGCGGCCACCTGCGGGGAGACCAGGTGGGTGCGGCCGCCCTTGCCCTGCCTGCCCTCGAAGTTGCGGTTGGAGGTGGACGCCGAGCGCTCGCCGGGCGCCAGTTGGTCGGGGTTCATGCCGAGGCACATCGAGCAGCCCGCGTGCCGCCATTCGGCCCCCGAGCCGGTGAACACCTTGTCGAGGCCCTCCTCGACGGCCTGGAGCGCCACCCGGACGGAGCCGGGGACGACCAGCATCCGTACGCCGTCGGCGACTTTGTGCCCTTCGAGGACGGCGGCGGCCGAGCGCAGGTCCTCGATACGGCCGTTGGTGCACGAACCTACGAAGACGGTGTCGACCCTGATGTCCCGCAGGGCCTGTCCCGCGGTCAACCCCATGTACTCCAGGGCCTTTTCGGCGGCGTGGCGCTCCGAAGCGTCGTCGTACGAAGCGGGGTCGGGGACCCGCTCGGACAGCGGCGAACCCTGGCCCGGGTTGGTGCCCCAGGTGACGAACGGGGCGAGTTCGGCGGCGTCGAGGAAGACCTCGGCGTCGAAGACCGCGTCGTCGTCGGTGCGCAGCGTGCGCCAGTACGCGACGGCCTTGTCCCACTCGTCGCCCTCGGGCGCATGCGGGCGCCCCTTGAGGTAGGCGAAGGTGGTCTCGTCGGGAGCGATCATGCCCGCGCGGGCGCCGGCCTCGATGGACATGTTGCAGATGGTCATGCGGGACTCCATCGAGAGCTTCTCGATGGCGGAGCCGCGGTATTCGAGGATGTAGCCCTGGCCGCCGCCGGTGCCGATCCGCGCGATGACGGCGAGGATCAGGTCCTTGGCCGTGACGTCGGCGGGCAGTTCGCCCTCGACGGTGATGGCCATGGTCTTCGGGCGGGCCATGGGCAGCGTCTGGGTGGCCAGCACGTGCTCGACCTGGCTGGTGCCGATGCCGAACGCGAGCGCGCCGAACGCGCCGTGCGTGGAGGTGTGGGAGTCGCCGCACACCACCGTGGTGCCTGGCTGGGTCAGGCCGAGCTGCGGGCCGACGACGTGGACGACGCCCTGCTCGACGTCGCCGAGCGGGTGCAGCCGCACGCCGAACTCGGCGCAGTTCTTGCGCAGGGTCTCCAGCTGGGTGCGGGAGACGGGGTCGGCGATGGGCTTGTCGATGTCGAGGGTGGGGGTGTTGTGGTCCTCGGTGGCGATGGTGAGATCGAGGCGCCGGACCTTCCTGCCGCTGAGGCGGAGCCCGTCGAACGCCTGCGGACTGGTGACCTCGTGCAGCAGGTGCAGATCGATGAAGAGAAGGTCGGGCTCGCCCTCGGCGCGCCGGACGACATGGTCGTCCCAGACCTTCTCCGCGAGTGTCCTACCCATCGCTTTCCCTCCGGCCGGCGTCCTCGCCGGCACTCCTAGAGACATGTGGGCCGCGCCCGTCCCCCTGCTCCTCGGACCGCGGCTGCGGGCTCCCGGTACGCGAGCCCCCGCCGTACAGGTTGGCAAGTTCCCCGCGAAAAGGAACTTGCGTTTCACAGAGTGAGACGCGAATATCGTTGCATGGACAATTCTAGCGGCGTGGGCGTTCTCGACAAGGCCGCTCTCGTCTTGAGCGCCTTGGAGTCGGGCCCGGCCACGCTGGCCGGGCTTGTCGCGGCGACGGGGCTGGCGCGGCCGACGGCCCACCGGCTGGCCGTCGCCCTCGAACACCACCGGATGGTGGCGCGGGACATGCAGGGCAGGTTCATCCTCGGCCCGCGGCTCGCGGAACTCGCGGCGGCGGCGGGCGAGGACCGGCTGCTCGCCACTGCGGGCCCGGTCCTCACGCACCTGCGGGACGTGACGGGCGAGAGCGCGCAGCTCTACCGCAGGCAGGGCGACATGCGGATCTGCGTGGCGGCCGCCGAGCGCCTCTCCGGGCTGCGGGACACCGTGCCGGTGGGCTCGACGCTGACGATGAAGGCGGGCTCGTCCGCGCAGATCCTGATGGCGTGGGAGGAGCCGGAGCGGCTGCACCGCGGGCTTCAGGGCGCGCGCTTCACGGCGACGGCCCTCTCCGGCGTGCGGCGCAGGGGCTGGGCCCAGTCGATCGGCGAGCGCGAGCCGGGCGTCGCCTCGGTGTCGGCACCGGTGCGCGGCCCGTCGAACCGGGTGGTCGCGGCGGTCTCCGTGTCGGGGCCGATCGAGCGGCTGAGCCGGCACCCCGGGCGGATGCACGCGCAGGCCGTGATCGACGCGGCGGGCCGGCTGTCGGAGGCGCTGCGCAGGAACGCGTGACGCCGCGGCGTCCGCCGCCACAGCCCCCAACGCCGTGGGCAGGGGCGGCGGGACGCGCGGCCCGCGCCCGGGCGAGGCCGGCCCCGCCCGGGCAGGACGCAGGACGGACCGGGCGCACACACGGCGAGGCCCCCTCCGCGTGGGAGAGGGCCTCGCCGTTTTCTCGTGTACCCCCGACCGGATTCGAACCGGCGCTACCGCCTTGAGAGGGCGGCGTGCTAGGCCGCTACACAACGGGGGCCTGCTGTGGTGGAGCTGGGCTACCAGGACTCGAACCTAGACTAAATGAACCAGAATCACTCGTGCTGCCAATTACACCATAGCCCATGGTATAGACCAGTAGCCCCGACCGGATTCGAACCGGCGCTACCGCCTTGAGAGGGCGGCGTGCTGGGCCGCTACACAACGGGGCCCCAGCGGTCTTCCGCGAGGAAGACACGTACCCCCGACCGGATTCGAACCGGCGCTACTGCCTTGAGAGGGCAGCGTGCTAGGCCGCTACACAACGGGGGCGCTGCAGAGAGATCTGCGCTGGGCTACCAGGACTCGAACCTAGACTAACTGAACCAGAATCAGTCGTGCTGCCAATTACACCATAGCCCACCAGAACACAACTCCTCGCCGGAGTCCTGTTCGGCTTGCGCCTCCCGGAAACCCTGTCCTTCCCGGTTCCCGCTTGGGCGGCGCAGGAAGAACATTACCCGATGCGGGACACCGCTCCAAAACGAGATCCCCCGCGCAGCGGGGCCCGCGGCGGGCGGGCTCCGGCCGCCGGGAACAGGCCGGACGGCGGGCGGGGCGGAGGCCGGCCGAGCGGGCTCCCGCCCCCGCCGCGCGGGCGCGCGGCTACGCGCCCGCGAGCTTCGCGAGGGCCGCGTCGACCCGGGCCAGGGTCCGCTCCCTGCCCAGCACCTCCAGCGACTCGAACAGCGGCAGGCCCACCGTGCGCCCGGTGACCGCGACCCGCAGCGGGGCCTGCGCCTTGCCGAGCTTGAGCCCGTGCTCCTCGCCCGCGGCGAGGACCGCGTCCTTCAGGGGCTCCGCGCGCCACTCGGCGTCCGCGAGGCGGCCGCGGACCGTGGTCAGCAGCGCGGCGGGGTCGCCCTTCATCGCCTTGTTCCAGGACGCCTCGTCCCGCACCGGCTCGTCGAGGAAGAGGAAGTCGACGTTGGCGGTGATGTCGGAGAGGACCGTGACCCGGGTCTGGGCGAGCGGCGCGAGCGCGTCGAACGCCGCCTGGTCGAACCGCTCGGGCGCCCAGGGCGCGTGCGGGGCGGTAAGCCAGGGCCCGCACGCCTCGGTGAACGCCTTCACGTCGAGCTGCCTGATGTGGTCGGCGTTGATCGCCTCGGCCTTCTTCAGGTCGAAGCGGGCCGGGTTGGCGTTGACCGCGCCGAGCTCGAACGCGGCGACCATCTCGTCGAGCGAGAAGATGTCCTGGTCGGCGGAGAACGACCAGCCCAGCAGGGACAGGTAGTTGAGCAGCCCCTCGGGCAGGAAGCCGCGCTCGCGGTAGAGGTTGAGCGACGCCTGCGGGTCGCGCTTGGAGAGCTTCTTGTTGCCCTCGCCCATCACGTACGGCAGGTGGCCGAAGGCCGGGACGCCCTTGGCGACGCCGAGCTCCATCAGCGCGCGGTACAGCGCGATCTGGCGCGGGGTGGAGGAGAGCAGGTCCTCGCCGCGCAGCACGTGCGTGATCTCCATCAGCGCGTCGTCCACCGGGTTGACCAGCGTGTACAGCGGGGCGCCGTTGGCGCGCACGATGCCGTAGTCAGGGACGTTGTCGGGCGAGAAGGTCAGCTCGCCGCGCACCAGGTCGGTGAAGACGACCGGCTCGTCGGGCATCCGGAAGCGGACGATGGGCGCCCTGCCCTCGGCCTCGTACGCGGCGACCTGCTCGGCGCCCAGGTCGCGGCAGTGGCCGTCGTAACCGGAGGGGCGCCCGGCCGCGCGGGCGGCCTCGCGGCGCTGGTCGAGCTCCTCGGTGGTGCAGTAGCAGCGGTACGCGTACCCGCCGGCGAGGAGGCGCTCGGCGACGTCGCGGTAGACGTCCATGCGCTGCGACTGGCGGTAGGGGGCGTGCGGGCCGCCGACCTCCGGGCCCTCGTCCCAGTCGAGGCCGAGCCAGCGCATGGCGTCGAGCAGCTGCCCGTAGGACTCCTCGGAGTCGCGGGCGGCGTCCGTGTCCTCGATGCGGAAGACCATGGTGCCGCCGTTGTGCCGCGCGAAGGCCCAGTTGAACAGGGCGGTGCGGACCAGGCCCACATGGGGGTTGCCGGTCGGCGAGGGACAGAAACGTACGCGGACGGAGCCGTTAGCCACGCTTGATCACCTTGTTGGTGAGAGTGCCGATGCCTTCGATGGTGACGGCGACCTCGTCGCCGACGGAGAGCGGGCCGACGCCCGCGGGGGTGCCGGTGAGGATCACGTCGCCCGGTACCAGGGTCATGGCCTCGCTGACGTGGACGACCAGGTCCTCCACCGTGCGGATCATGTCGCTGGTGCGGCCGAGCTGCCGCTGCTCGCCGTTGACCGTGCACTGCACGGTCACGTCGGACGGGTCGAGTTCGGTCTCCACCCAGGGGCCGAGCGGGCAGGCGGTGTCGAAGCCCTTGGCCCTGGCCCACTGCTTCTCGGACTTCTGGAGGTCGCGGGCGGTGACGTCGTTGGCGCAGGTGTAGCCGTAGACGACGTCCTTCACGCGCTCGCGCGGCACCTCGCGGCAGAGCGTGCCGATGACGACGGCGAGCTCGGCCTCGTAGTGGACGTCGCTGGAGAAGTGCGGGTACACGATGGGGTCGCCGGAGCCGACGACCGAGGTGCTGGGCTTGAAGAAGGTCAGCGCCGCCTCGGGGACCTCGTTGCCCAGCTCGGCCGCGTGCTCCGCGTAGTTGCGGCCGACGGCCACGACCTTGCTGGGGAGCACGGGCGGCAGGAGCCGCACCTCGCTCAGGCGCACCTTGGTGCCCGTGAGCTGGGCGCCGCCGTAGGGGACGCCCTTGATGATGTCGAGGAGCAGGCCGGCCGGGTCGCCGCCTCCCGCGTCCTCGACCGCGCCGAAGGCGACATTGCCGTCGATGGAGAACCTGGCGATGCGCACGGTTTGCTGTCGCCCCTCACTTCACTCGCGGTCCTGGTCGGAATGTCCAGAGAACTGGAGCATCAGGCTAGCGCGGCGCCGGAGGCCGGACGCGTACCGCCCGCCGCCCCGGGGAAGGGGCCGGGGAGGCCGGAGCCCGCGCGGCGGGGGGCGGCGGCCGGGCCACGGGCCGCATCCACGGTCTCAGGACCCCGGGCGGGAGGTTCGGCCGGAAGACCCGAGTGGAGGCCGCCGGCTAAACATTCGGTTTTCGCCAAACGAACGTCTCCCGACCTTTGTTGCTGTGATTTTGCTCACGAGTCAACGGACATTCCGCGCAAAAATCCGGCCCCCAGGCCGCCATGAAAACGGTCATCTCGCACCAGACATCAGCATTCCGCTGCCGATCATGAACACTGGGACACCGGCCGGGTGTCCGCGAGCCATCCGTAATCGACCGTTTCCTCCCTGATCCCCTTCCACGATTCGTGATCCACTCGTCACCGGGTGTCATACAGGTCACGGCGCCGCCGTCAGACCTTGTTGCAGATCCGGCACTGTGCTGGAATCACTGCCACCGCCGCGAGTTCCCACCCGGCGCACACGGGCGCGACGGACGTCACGTGGGCGAGGAGAGGGGAACGGCGCCGGTGACTCACGACCACCACTGGGGGGCGTCTCGCACCCCCACGACGCCGACACCGTCCTGCCGCACGCGGTGGGACGCCTGGTCCAGAGGTTGCGACGCTAGTGCAGGGACGTTCTCAGAGGGATAGCAGTGCCGCGGCGGAGCAGGAGCCCCGCGGCGCGACCGAACGCGGCTCCTCGGCCCAGCACACCCAGAGCAGGAACACGGCGGGCCCCTCGGGGGAGAACGACCGCGTGGCGCGCCCGGGCGCCGCGGCCGACACCGGGCCGCAGCGGCCGTCCGCTCCCACCCCGGACGCCGGCTCCCGAATAGCCCTGCGCAACTGGCGCATCAGCACCCGCCTCGTCTCCCTGCTCGCGCTGCCCGTGGTCGCCGCCACCACGCTGGGCGCCCTGCGCATCGACGACTCGGTCAACGACATCCGCCAGCTCGACCACATGCAGCTGCTGACGGAGATGACCAAGCAGGCGACCAACCTCGCCGCACAGCTCCAGGCGGAGCGCGACCAGGAGGCGGGCCCGCTCAGCCACGGCGTCCCCCCCACCGACCTCAGCATCAAGCAGCTGCGCACCCAGACCGACCGGGCGAGCAAGTCGTTCCTCGACGCGACCAACCAGATCGGCAACACCGACAGCGGCGACGACACGCTCAACAGCATCCGCGCCAACGTCAACCAGATCGCCACCCAGGTCCAGCAGATCAGCGACCTGCGCAGCAACGCCTACGCGACGGGCTCGTCCTCGCTGACGGTCGACTCGTACGACCAGCTGGTCACCTCGCTGCTGAGCCTGTCGCAGGACATGGCGCAGGCGACCAACAACCCGGACATGATCAAGCGGACCCGCGCGCTCGCCGCGTTCTCGTCCGCCAAGGAGTACGCCTCCATCCAGCGCGCGATCATCGCGGCCGCGCTGCCCGCCGACCCCAACAAGCACGTCGGCCACCTGAACAACTCCGACCGCCTCTACGGCAACGCGGCGGCGAAGAAGGAGCAGAACGAGCTCACCACGTTCCGCTCCCTCTACGAGTCGATGGGCGGCAACGCCGAGGAGCTGATGGCCCCCCTGGAGGGCGAGGGCAGCCCCGAGATCCAGGCGGCGCAGGACTACGAGAACCGCGTGCTCGGCGGCCCCGACGGACTGGCGAACCAGCCCAACCGCAGCTACGAGGACTGGATCGACCAGGCGTCGGTCCGCATCAACACGATGAAGACCATCGAGTCCACGCTGCTGGGTCAGATGGAGACCAAGGCGACCCAGCTGCGCGAGCAGTCCCAGCGCGACGCCATCATCAACGGCGCGCTGATCCTGCTGGTCCTCGGCGTCTCGCTGATCGGCGCCTTCATCGTGGCGCGGTCCATGATCCGCTCGCTGCGGCGGCTCCAGGACACGGCCACCAAGGTCGCCCAGGACCGGCTGCCCGAGCTGGTCAAGGAGCTCTCCGAGTCCGACCCGCAGGACGTCGACACCTCCGTCGAGTCCGTCGGCGTCCACTCGCGCGACGAGATCGGCCAGGTGGCCGCGGCCTTCGACCACGTGCACCGCGAGGCGGTACGGCTCGCCGCCGAGCAGGCCCTCCTGCGGGGCAACGTCAACGCGATGTTCACCAACCTCTCGCGCCGCAGCCAGGGCCTCATCCAGCGCCAGCTCTCGCTCATCTCCGAGCTGGAGTCCCGCGAGGCCGACCCCGACCAGCTGTCCTCGCTGTTCAAGCTCGACCACCTCGCGACCCGTATGCGCCGCAACGGCGAGAACCTGCTGGTCCTCGCGGGCGAGGAGCCGGGCCGCCGGTGGACCCGCCCGGTGCCGCTCGTCGACGTGCTGCGCGCCGCCGCTTCCGAGGTGGAGCAGTACGAGCGCATCGAGCTGGCCGCCGTGCCCGCGACGGAGGTCGCGGGGCGCGTCGTCAACGACCTCGTCCACCTGCTCGCCGAGCTGCTGGAGAACGCCACGTCGTTCTCCTCCCCGCAGACCAAGGTCCGCGTCACCGGCCACGCGCTGCCGGACGGGCGCGTGCTGGTGGAGATCCACGACACCGGCATCGGCCTGTCCCCCGAGGACCTGGCGGCGATCAACGAGCGGCTGGCAGCGCCGCCGACCGTGGACGTCTCGGTCTCCCGCCGCATGGGCCTGTTCGTGGTCGGCCGCCTCTCGCTGCGGCACGGCATCCGCATCCAGCTGCGGCCCTCGGACTCCGGCGGCACGACGGCCCTCGTCATGCTGCCCGTCGACGTCGCGCACGGCGGCAAGAAGGCGCCGGGCAAGCCGGGCGGCCCGGGCGGCCAGGCGCCCGCCGCCCCGGCCGCCCGGCTGACCAGCGGCCCCGGCTCCGCGCCCGCCGGCGGCGGCGGCAAGCCCGGCCTCGGCGCGGGCCCCGGCGGCGGCCTCGCGGGCCTCAACACCGGCGGCAACCGGCTCCCCGCGGGAGCGGGCGCAGGCGCAGGCAGCTCACCGCCCCGCGCCGCGCTGCCTGCGCGGGACGCGAACCGGCAGGCCAGGCCCGACGGTGCGGCGCAGGGCGGCGGCCAGGGCCGCGGCGCCGACTCCCCCAGCCTCTTCGCCCAGAACGCGTTCGGCGCGGGCCCCGGGCCCGACGCCGCAGGCGGCCAGGAGCGGCCGGGCAGGGGCGGCGACCAGGGTCCCGCCACCGCGCAGATGCCCGCCGTCGGCGGCGGCGCGCCCCGCCCCGAGCCCGCCGGGTTCGACCGCGGCGCAGAGCGCGGGGGCGCGGGCGACCAGGGCCGCGGACTGCCCGTGCGCGACGACGTGTTCGGCGGCGCGCCCAGGGGCCCGCAGGCGGGCCCCGACGGGCGGGGAGCGGCACGCGGCGGCTTCAGCGGCCAGGCCCAGAACGCCTTCGCCCCGCAGGGCAACCGGCAGGGCCCCGGCGGCGAGCGCAGGCTGCCGCCGCCGGGCGCGCCGCGCGCCGAACTGCCCGGCGGCTCGCGCGACGGCAGCCGCCAGCCCGAGCGGATACCGCTCAACCCCTCCGTCGAGGCGCCGCGCGGCCACGAGGAGCCCGGGGCCGACCGGTTCGCCGGGCCGCGGTCCGCACAGGGGCCGCGCCGCGACGAGCGGCAGGACCCGGCGGCCACGGCCGAGTTCGCCAGGCCCGAGCTCGACGTGCGGCGGCCGGGCGCCGAGGTGCCGCGGCAGGGGCCGCAGGACCCGGCGGCCACCGGCCAGTTCGCCAGGCCCGAGCTGAACGGCCCGCGCCCCGAGTACGACAGCCGCGGCGGGTACGCCGCGCAGCAGGGCCCCGGCGACCGCACACCCGCGGCAGGCGGCTACCAGGGCGCCGGGTACTCCTCGTACGACACCGGGCAGCACCCGGTGCAGGGCCAGGGGGGCGGCGGCTACGGCCGGGGGCCCGCGCAGGGCCCCGGGTACGACACGGGGCAGCGCCCGGTGCAGAACAACTCCCCGTACGACACCGGCGGCCACCCCGTGCAGGGCCGTGGCGGCAACGCCCCGTACGGCGCGGGCAACGGCCAGGCCCAGGACACCGGGCAGTACCCGGTGTACGACCCCTCGGCGCAGTCGGGCTACGACGCGACGGGGCAGCTGCCCGCGTACGGCGGCGGCCAGGACCAGGGCCCCGGGCGGCAGTACGCCCCGCAGCAGGGCTACCCGCAGCAGCAGAACCGGCAGGGCGGCGTGCCGCCGCAGGACCGGCGCCCGCAGCAGGAGGCGCTGCCCCCGGCCACCGGGCCGGGCGACGGCAGGACCCCGCTGTACGACACGCTGGAGACGAACTGGTTCAGCGGCGGCGGCCAGGGCGCACGCGGCACCGCGGGGCAGCAGGCGGCGGGCGGCCAGGACTACTCGCAGCAGCCGGACGCGGGACGTCCCGCGATGCCGCGCCGCGACCCGGGCTCCGGCCTGCGCGGCGGCCAGGCACCCGCGGACGACCCGCTGTTCGGCCCGATCCCGACGTCGGGCGGCCAGGGCTCGCCCGCGCCCTCGCCCACCGGGCCCGCGCCGAACTCGGCGTGGCGCGCCTCGCCCAACGACGAACTGGTGCGACAGGCCGAGCGGGTGCGCAAGCCCGCGGCCGGCGGCATCACCACTTCGGGCCTGCCCCGCCGGGTCCCGCGCGCCAACCTGGTGCCGGGCACCGCGCAGGAGCAGGGCACACAGACCGGCCCGCAGGTGTCACGCGCACCGGCGGACGTCCGGGGCCGGCTGACCAACCTCCGCCGGGGAATCCAGCAGGGCCGCAGCGCCGGCGCCGGCGGCACCAACGGCGGCGGGTTCAACTTCGGCCCCTCTCACCAGCAGGAGCGTCCGTGAGTCCGATGAGTCAGGCTGCGCAGAACCTGAACTGGTTGATCACCAACTTCGTGGACAACACCCCCGGGGTGTCCCACACGGTCGTGGTCTCCGCCGACGGATTGCTGCTCGCCATGTCGGAAGGGTTCCCACGGGACCGGGCCGACCAACTGGCCGCCGTGGCGTCCGGTCTCACCTCGCTCACCGCGGGAGCGTCCCGGATCTTCGAGGGGGGCCCGGTCAACCAGACCGTGGTGGAGATGGAGCGCGGCTTCCTCTTCCTCATGTCCGTCTCCGACGGCTCCTCGCTCGCGGTGCTCGCGCACCCCGAGTGCGACATCGGCCTCGTGGGGTACGAGATGGCGCTCCTCGTCGACCGCGCGGGCACGGTCCTCACCCCGGACCTGCGGGCCGAGCTCCAAGGGAGCCTGCTGCACTGAGTCCCGCCCCGGAACCGCCCCAGCTCACCAACCGTCAGGCCGCCGAGCCCGCCCCCCACCGGCCACACAGACGGCACGCAGACATCTTGCTGTCACGCCCGGAGGATTCATGACCCCGCCCACCGCCTCTCACGATCCGTACGGCGCCTCGGTGGACGCCAGTTACGGACCTGAGGGTGACCAGCCGCTGGTTCGTCCGTACGCGATGACCGGCGGCCGCACCAGGCCCCGGTACCAACTCGCCATCGAGGCGCTGGTCAGCACGACGGCGGACCCCGCCCACCTCGCGACGCTGCTCCCCGAGCACCAGCGGATCTGCCACCTGTGCCGCGAGGTCAAGTCCGTGGCCGAGGTGTCGGCGCTGCTGACCATGCCGCTCGGCGTGGCGCGCATCCTCGTCGCCGACCTGGCGGAGGCGGGCATGGTCGCCATCCACCAGCCGGGCAACGGCGAAGCGGGCGGCGCCCCCGACGTGACACTGCTCGAAAGGGTGCTCAGTGGACTTCGCAAGCTCTAGCGGCGGCCCCTCCTCGGCGAGATCGACCACCAGCGCGAAGATCGTGGTGGCGGGCGGATTCGGCGTGGGCAAGACCACGTTCGTCGGCGCCGTCTCGGAGATCAACCCGCTGCGTACCGAAGCCGTCATGACCAGCGCCTCCGCAGGCATCGACGACCTCACCCACACCGGAGACAAGACCACCACCACCGTGGCCATGGACTTCGGACGCATCACCCTCGACCAGGACCTCATCCTCTACCTCTTCGGCACCCCAGGACAGGACCGCTTCTGGTTCATGTGGGACGACCTCGTACGCGGCGCCATCGGCGCCATCGTCCTCGTCGACACCCGCCGCCTCGCCGACTGCTTCCCCGCAGTCGACTACTTCGAAAACTCAGGACTCCCCTTCGTCATCGCCCTCAACGGCTTCGACGGACACCAGCCCTACACCCCAGAAGAAGTACGCGAAGCACTCCAGATCGGCCCCGACACCCCCATCATCACCACCGACGCCCGCCACCGCGCAGACGCCAAAAGCGGACTCATCACCCTCGTCGAACACGCCCTCATGGCACGGCTCAAATAGCGCTTCTCCTACGGCGTTCGCGGCAGGCGGAGCGCGCGGTGGGCTGTGTCGTCGGACACGGCCCACCGACGGTGTTCATAACGTTTCGACAGAGAATTCACCCTGGTCGGACACGCGTTGCGGTCGACCGGTCTCCCTGCGCTCACCACCCTCCCGCCTTTTGGCGGAACTCGTCCCTTACGCCCGCTTTATCGGGGGCTTGGATCACTCGGAATGGCTGATTCTCGCTGTTTGGAACACAGCCGTGACACATGCTGGAATTCGACGGCTCCCGAGTGGTTGCGTTACGGCCCCGAAACGAGACACGGCACAGCGCAGGTGCCGCCGCCGAGAGGTTGTTGGTCCAGTGAGGCGAAGCAGGACGAGCTCCGCTAAGGAGGCACGGGACGCCGCCCCGTCGCCGCGCGCGGCGGTGCAGGAGAGCTCCGCCCCCGCGGCCCCGCACGGCAGCCGCAGCCGTCTCGCCCCGCGCAACTGGCGGGTGCCCACCCGCCTCAACGCCATCCTCCTGCTGCCCGTCCTCGTCGGCCTCGTGATGGGCGGCTTCCAGGTCAAGGGGTCCGTGGACACCTGGCACGAGGCGCAGGACGCCGAGCGCACGGCGAAGGTCGTACGGGCCGCGTCCGACTACGGCCAGGCCCTGCTGAACGAGCGCGACCTGACCGCGCAGCCGCTGCTCACGGGCGACCGCGACGACCCGGTGATCGCGCGCACCAGGAACGCCACCGACCAGGCGCGGAAGAAGTTCGACGCGGCGGTGCGGCAGATGCCGCACGACGCGCGCCTCCAGCGGCGCCTGAGCCTGTTCAGGGCCGTGGAGCCGAAGCTCGCCCCGCTGCGCGAGGCGGCCTACACCAGCGGGATCGAGACACCCGACAAGACGGACGGCCACGGCGGCCCGGTGGCGACGCAGGAGGGCTACGTCCAGGTCCAGCACGCCCTGATGGAGTTCTCCAACGAACTGGGCCTCGGCACCGGCAACATCACCAGCTACGGCCGCACCCTGTACGCGATCCAGCTGGCCAAGGCCGCCGAGTCGCTCCAGCGCTCCATCGGCACCGAGCTGCTGGTGCGGCCCAATCCGAAGCCCGACATCCACGCCGGGCAGCTGGTGGCCCTCAACTCGTACGCCTACCTCGAAGGCATCTCCATCGAGGAGTACGAGTCGGGCGGCACGGCGGCCGACACGGCCCGCCTCACCGACGTGATGAAGAAGGCCGCGGCGCAGGCCACGGCGAAGGGCTCGGCGCCCGCAGACGTGACTCCCCCGGCCGGCGCGGGCAGCTCGGTGCTCGACGGCATGGTCGCGGCGATCGGCTCGGGGCAGAGCCCGAAGAAGCTGACGTCCGAGGGCATCACGCCACAGACCTGGTCGGCGGCGGCCACCGCCAAGTTCGACGGCTACACCACGATCGAGCGCGGCCTCGTCGACAAGGCCGTGACCGACGCGGGGGACATCGCCTCGCACGCCCGCAGGACCGCGATCGTCAACGGCGCGGGCGTCCTGCTGGCCCTGCTGCTCGCCTTCCTGCTGGCCGGCCTGATGGCGCGGCAGATGAGCCGCGCGATGCGCACCCTGCGCACCGCCGCGTTCGGCGTGGCGGAGCAGCGGCTGCCGATGATGGTCGACCAGCTCTCGCGCACCGAGCCGACCGCGCACCCCGACCTGCTCGCCACCCGGGTCCCGCCGATACCGATCGACTCGCGCGACGAGATAGGCGAGGTCGCCCGCGCCTTCGACCAGGTGCACAGGGAGGCCGTGCGGCTCGCGGCCGAGCAGGCCATGCTGCGGGGGAACGTCAACGCCATCTTCACCAATCTCTCCCGGCGCAACCAGTCGCTGATCGAGGGGCAGCTCACCCTCATCACCGAGCTGGAGAACCACGAGAGCGAGCCGGAGCAGCTGGAGAACCTCTTCAGGCTGGACCACCTCGCGACCCGGATGCGCCGCAACGGCGAGAACCTGCTGGTCCTGGCGGGCGAGGAGCCGGGACACCGGTGGAACCAGCCGGTGCCGCTCGTCGACGTGCTGCGCGCGGCCGCCTCCGAGGTCGAGTCGTACGAGCGGATCGAGCTCGCGGGCGTGCCGGAGACGGAGATCCACGGCCAGGCCGTCACCGACCTGGTGCACCTGCTGGCGGAGCTGCTGGAGAACGCGACGACGTTCTCCTCGCCGCAGACCAGGGTGCGAGTCACGGCGACCCGGCTGCCGGACACCCGGCTGATGGTCGAGATCCACGACAAGGGCATCGGCCTGACCGCCGAGGACTTCGCCGACATCAACCACAAGCTCGCCAACCCGCCGACCGTGGACGTCGCGGTCTCCCGGCGCATGGGACTTTTCGTGGTCGGCCGCCTGGCCGCGCGGCACGGCATACGGGTCCAGCTCAGGCCGTCGGGCGAGCAGGCGGGCACCACCTCGCTGGTGATGCTGCCCGACGCCATCACCCACGGCGGCGGGGGCGAGGCGCCCGCGGCCGAGGAGGGCTTCACCGTCTCAGGGATCATCCCCGAGCAGCCGGCCGCGCTCGCCCAGGGCCCGGCCGACGGCGGCGTCCCGATGCTCACGGCCGCCGAACTGGGCTTCGACGACTCGCGCTACGAGACGGGCGCCGCCACGGAGGCCCGCACCCTCGACCCGGTCAACCGCACGCTCATGCGCGACCAGCGGCGCGCCGCACTCGAACCCAGGCAGGAGAGCGCGGGCGCGCTCGCGCCGGGCGCCGGGGACGGCGGCGGCAACGGCCCGCAGACACCCGGCGCCCCGTTCCAGGAGGGCGCGGGCGCCTTCCAGGACCAGGGGCTCGGGGCGTACGGGCAGCAGCAGGGCTACCAGGACGCCTATCAGCAGCAGGGCTACGGACAGCAGCCCGTGCAGGACCCGTACGGCGACGGCAGGCCCTACCCGGGGGCGGACCGCCGGGACTACCCCGGACCCCAGCAGTTCCAGCAATCCCAGCAGTTCCAGCAGTTCCAGCAGGGCGCTGCGTACGGCGACTACACGCAGGGGGGCTACCCGCAGGAGGCCGGTGGTACCGCGGCCGGCAGCTACCCGGCGCCCTCGGCCTGTCCGACGCCCGACGCCTATCAGGCGCCCGAGGCCTTCGAGCCGACCGGGCAGGGCCTGCCGTACCCGGCGGCGGCCGCCGGGGACGGCCCCCGCGCCGACGCCGATCCGGAAGCGGGTTACGGGAGTCGGGAAGACGTCGGCCCCGGTCTCGACGGTGGCTTCGGCACCGCGCCCCAGCAGGGCGTGTGGGCGGAGGGCACCGGCTACCAACAGCCGCAGTGGGACCGGCCGGAAGCAGAATCGGAATCCGGGAACGACGCTGACGGGAGCGGGTCGCAGCCGATAGGCTTCGAGCGGTCGGGCCCAGGCCCCTCGCCGAGCACCAGCCACACGCTGACCGAGGCGGGCCTGCCGCGCCGCGGCAGCGCCGCGGCGCGGCAGAACCGGGCGATCCCCGCAGCAGGCCAGGAGACCGGCGGTGCAGGACAGCTCCCGCGGGCGACCTCCGATGGGCACAATGGGAGCGGCGGGGCGGACGGCCGGGCGGAGCCGCCTTCGGCCAACGACGAGCGCTTCCGCAGGGCGGGCAAGCTGCGCGAGCCGAAGGCCGGCGGGGTCACCGCCTCGGGGCTGCCGAGGCGGGTGCCGAAGGCCAATCTGGTCGAGGGCTCGGCCGAGCAGACCCCGAAGGAGGGCCCGCAGGTCTCCCGGGCGCCCGAGGACGTCCGCGGCAGGCTGAGCAACCTGCGCAGCGGCGTCCAGCGGGGCCGCAGCGCGGGAGCGGACACGAACAGACCGGGCCACGGCCCGGGCAGTACCTACAACCAGGAGCGTTAGTGTGAGCCCGATGAGCCAGGCGGCGCAGAATCTCAACTGGTTGATCACCAATTTCGTGGACAACACCCCCGGGGTGTCCCACACCGTGGTGGTCTCCGCCGACGGACTCCTGCTGGCCATGTCCGAGGGCTTCCCGCGGGACCGCGCGGACCAGCTGGCCGCCGTGGCGTCCGGTCTTACCTCGCTCACCGCGGGGGCGTCCCGGATCTTCGAGGGGGGTGCCGTCAACCAGACCGTCGTGGAGATGGAGCGCGGCTTCCTCTTCATCATGTCCATCTCCGACGGCTCCTCGCTCGCCGTGCTCGCCCACCCCGAGGCCGACATCGGCCTGGTCGGGTACGAGATGGCGCTCCTCGTCGACCGTGCAGGCACAGTACTTACACCGGACCTTCGCGCCGAACTCCAAGGAAGTCTTCTCAACTGACAGACAGTGCGCTTGACGCCGCCTCACCATTAAGGTGCGGTGGCGCGGCTCCGCAGCGATGCGGGGCCGGCAGCCGGCAGTCGGAGGAGGAAAAGTGGCGACACCCCCAGACGGGTACCCCTATGACGGGACCCGGCGGTACCCCGGTGGCCCAGGTCCGCGGCACTCAGGACCCGGCGCCGCGGCGGCGGGTGGCTCCCCCGACGGCATGCCGTACCGGGGAGTGCACCCGAGCGGTGCGCAGCCCGGCACCTCGCAGCACGGCGGGCCGCGGCAGGGCGGCGCGTACCCGGGGGTGCACCCGAGCGGCGCGCAGCCCGGCGGCACGTACCAGGGTGGCGGCTACCCCGGCGGCCCCTACCCGCAGGGCCCCTCCTACCCGGGCCCGGTGCGCCAGGGCGGCCAGCTGGGCCATCCGGGTGGTTCCCAGGACGCCTCGGGCGGCCCCTTCCAGGGCGGCCGCGCCGAGCAGGGCCCGTACGGGCCCCCGCGGATCCAGCCGGTCGCCCCGCGGCGCGCGCCCGAGCCCACCAGGGAGCCCACGGGCCCGCACAACCCCCTGGTGCGTCCGTACGCGATGACCGGTGGCCGCACCAGGCCCCGGTACCAGCTCGCGATGGAGGCACTGGTCAGTACCACGGCAGAACCGTCGTCGCTGCACGGGCAGTTGCCCGAGCACCAGCGGATCTGCCGGCTCTGCTTCGAGGTCAAGTCGGTCGCCGAGATCTCGGCGCTGCTCTCGATTCCCCTCGGCGTCACCCGGATCCTCGTCGCCGACCTGGCGGAGGCCGGACTCGTCGCCATCCATCAGCCCGGCGGTGACGAGTCCGCCGGCGGCCAACCAGATGTGACACTGCTCGAAAGGGTGCTCAGTGGACTTCGCAAGCTCTAGCGGCGCAGCGACCGCCCGCTCAACCACCAGCGCGAAGATCGTGGTGGCGGGCGGATTCGGCGTGGGCAAGACCACGTTCGTCGGCGCCGTCTCGGAGATCAACCCGCTGCGTACCGAAGCCGTCATGACCAGCGCCTCCGCAGGCATCGACGACCTCACCCACACCGGAGACAAGACCACCACCACCGTGGCCATGGACTTCGGACGCATCACCCTCGACCAGGACCTCATCCTCTACCTCTTCGGCACCCCAGGACAGGACCGCTTCTGGTTCATGTGGGACGACCTCGTACGCGGCGCCATCGGCGCCATCGTCCTCGTCGACACCCGCCGCCTCGCCGACTGCTTCCCCGCAGTCGACTACTTCGAAAACTCAGGACTCCCCTTCGTCATCGCCCTCAACGGCTTCGACGGACACCAGCCCTACACCCCAGAAGAAGTACGCGAAGCACTCCAGATCGGCCCCGACACCCCCATCATCACCACCGACGCCCGCCACCGCGCAGACGCCAAAAGCGGACTCATCACCCTCGTCGAACACGCCCTCATGGCACGGCTGCGCTGACAGCGGCGCCTTCGACGAGGCGAGCAACGCGAAAGGGCCCCGCACTCCGAGGAGTTCGGGGCCCTTCGCGCGGGCGGAGCCTGCGCGGCACCGCGCCGCCTCGTGCTCAGCCCTGCCAGCTGTGCGGGGCGCGGAAGCCGGGCGTGCGCTCCAGGCGGCGCCAGCCGGCGACGGAGCGGCCCCGCACGACGGGCGCGGCGGCGCCGGTGGCCGAGGCGCGGGCGAGCAGGACAGCCGTGATGGCGGCCAGTTCCTCTGCGTCGGCCCGGCCCTTCTCCACGCGGAGCAGGGAGGCGGCCGAGACAGCGGGGGCGGCTGTGGTGGTTTCGCTCATGGGTGGGTCTCTCCGTGGGTCGGTCGCCGGCGTCACTGCGGGGGGTTGCCGTGCTTGCGGCTCGGCAGGTCCGCGTGCTTGGTGCGCAGCATCGCGAGGGCGCTCACCAGGACCTCGCGGGTCTCCGCAGGGTCGATGACGTCGTCCACGAGGCCGCGCTCGGCCGCGTAGTAGGGGTGCATCAGCTCGGCCTTGTACTCCTTGACCATGCGGGAGCGCATGGCGTCGGGGTCCTCGGCGTCGGCGATCTGGCGGCGGAAGATGACGTTGGCCGCGCCCTCCGCGCCCATGACGGCGATCTCGTTGGTGGGCCAGGCGTAGGTCAGGTCTGCGCCGATGGACTGGGAGTCCATGACGATGTACGCGCCGCCGTACGCCTTGCGCAGGATCACGGAGATCCGCGGGACGGTGGCGTTGCAGTACGCGTACAGCAGCTTGGCGCCGTGCCGGATGATGCCGCCGTGCTCCTGGTCGACGCCGGGCAGGAAGCCGGGGACGTCGAGCAGGGTGATGATCGGGATGTTGAAGGCGTCGCACATCTGGACGAAGCGCGCGGCCTTCTCGGACGCCTCGATGTCCAGCACCCCGGCAAGGGACTGCGGCTGGTTGGCGACGATGCCGACGACCTGTCCGTCCATCCGGGTGAGCGCGCAGATGATGTTGGTCGCCCAGCGCTCGTGGACTTCGAGGAAGTCGCCGTCGTCGACGAGCTCCTCGATGACCTTGCGCATGTCGTACGGGCGGTTGCCGTCGACGGGCACCAGGTCGAGCAGCGACTCCGCGCGGCGGTCGGCCGGGTCGCCGGTCTCCGCCGCCGGGGGGTTCTCGCGGTTGTTCTGCGGCAGCAGCGACAGGAGGTAGCGCACCTCCGCGATGCACGTCTCCTCGTCGTCGTACGCGAAGTGGCAGACGCCGGAGGTCTCCGCGTGGACATCGGCGCCGCCGAGGCCGTTCTGGGTGATGTTCTCGCCGGTGACGGCCTTGACGACGTCGGGGCCCGTGATGAACATCTGCGAGGTGTCGCGGACCATGAAGACGAAGTCGGTGAGCGCGGGGCTGTAGGCGGCGCCGCCAGCGCACGGGCCGAGCATCACGCTGATCTGCGGGATGACGCCGGAGGCGCGGGTGTTGCGCTGGAAGATGCCGCCGTATCCGGCGAGGGCGGAGACGCCCTCCTGAATACGGGCGCCCGCGCCGTCGTTCAGGGACACCAGGGGCGCGCCCGCGCTGATGGCCATGTCCATGATCTTGTGGATCTTGGTGGCGTGGGCCTCGCCGAGCGCGCCGCCGAAGATGCGGAAGTCGTGCGCGTAGACGAAGACCGTGCGGCCCTCGACCGTGCCCCATCCGGTGACGACGCCGTCGGTGTACGGCTTCTTCTCCTCAAGGCCGAACCCGGTGGCCCGGTGCCTGCGCAGCTGCTCGACCTCCCGGAACGATCCCTCGTCGAGCAGCAGCGCGATGCGCTCGTGCGCCGTCAGCTTGCCCTTGGCGTGCTGCGCCTCGGTGGCCCGGTCGCTGGGGCCTCGGCGGGCGCGCTCGCGCAGCGCCCGCAGTTCCGCGACGCGCCCCCTGGCATCGACGGGCTCGCCAGGGATCTCCTCCACTACGGTCATGTACCAACCCTACGAACGGCGCCGCCCGAGCGCGCCGTGGGTTCCTCACAGTCTCGCCCGCCGTTTCCTGGTGGAGCCGGACAGAAGTGCGGCAGAGGCGTGGCGACCGGACAGCGACGCGCCCGCTCCGGTTGTGCACTCTCCATAGTCCCGGCCCCGGAGGCACCCCATTGCGCCATATGGTTGAACCTTGAACGAGATACGTCTACAGTGGGCCGTACGGACAGTTCCTTGAATGTTAAAAGGAAACGCCCGCTCCCACCACTGAAGGAGACAGTCATGGCACTCTTCGGCCGCAAGTCCTCCCCCGCCTCCGACGTCCAGGCCCCGGCCGCCACCGCGGTCGACCCGGAGCTCGCCGCGCTCAGCGGCACGTACGTGCTGGACCCCGCGCACACCGAGATCGGCTTCAGCGTCCGGCACGCCATGGTCACCAACGTGCGCGGCCACTTCGGCGAGCACGAGGGCACCCTCGTCATCGACGGCGCCGACCCGGCGAACTCCACCGCCCTCATCGAGGTCTCGATGGCCTCCGTCGACACCGGCGCGCCCGACCGCGACGGCCACCTGCGCACGGGCGACTTCTTCGACGTGGAGAACTTCCCCACGATGACGTTCCGCTCGACGCACGCGGAGGAGCGCGGCGGCGACGCGTACCGGATCACGGGCGACCTCACCATCAAGGGCGTGAGCAGGCCGCTCGCCATCGACCTGGAGTTCAACGGCTCCGCGACCGACCCGTTCGGCAACCAGCGCATCGGGTTCGAGGGCACCGCCGAGCTGCTGCGCTCCGACTGGGGCCTGACCTACAACGCCGCGCTGGAGACCGGCGGCGTGCTCGTCGGCGACAAGGTCAAGCTCGTCTTCGACATCTCCGCCATCCGCCAGGCCCCGGCCGCCTGAGCCCCGCGGTGGCCGAGAGGCGCGCGGGGCCGCCGCGGCCCCGCGCGCACAGCCGCACGGCCAGGTGCCGTCTCGGAAGCCACCGCCCCAAAGGACGCCGCCGGGTCAGAAGCCGCCGCCGAACCCGCCGTCGCCGCCACCGCCGAATCCCCCGCCGTCCCCGAAGCCGCCGCCCCCGAAGTCCCCCGGGTCGAAGTCGGCGCCCGTGACGTCGCCGCCGATGTCCCCTCCGTAGTCGCCGTAGCCGCCGTCCGCCGCGTAGGCGGGCCCGGTCAGCGCGGAGCCGAGCAGCGTGCCGAAGAGGAGCCCCGGCAGCAGGCCGCCGCCGAAGTAGCCGCCCGCCCAGGGGCCGTAGACGGGACCGGCCTCCCAGTAGGGGCGCCTGCCGTACACCGTGTCGACGGTGCGGCCCGCGGGCTGCTCGCCGTCGTCGATGCGCGCACCGTCGGCCGCGCAGACCGGCACCGAGCGTGGCACCCCGCCGGGCGGCGTCCACTCCTCGTCCCGTACGGACGGGCCGTGGCGCGGGTCGAAGAAGCACGGCGGCCGCCGCTTTGGCAGCGGCTCGCCGCCGCGGCGGGCCGCGAGCGAGGCGAGCGCGAACCTGCCGTCCTCCAGCGCCGAGGTCACCTTCCGCACGTCGTCGGGGTGGCGCGCGGCCGCCATGTCCGCCTTCGCGGCCTCGTACGCGTCGAGCCCGCGGGCGTAGTCCGCTCGCATCGCGTCGTCTGCGCCCGGCTCCGCGGGGTGGAAGTCGAGCCGGTCGAGCTCCTCGCCGAACGCCGTGATGTCCTCGTCCACCACGACGCGCAGCCGTTCGAGCGCCTCCCGCTCCTGGGAGATCCGCCGGGCGCGGGTGCGGCGCGAGACCGTGTAGACGCCGGCCGCGCCCGCGACGACCACGGCGCCGAGCACCACGAGCGCGGTGGCGGAGCCGGGCCCGCCGCCCGAGTCTCCGTGCCAGGAGGCGGGCGCGCTGCCGCGCAGCTGCGGCAGCGCCTGGTCGACGAAGGCGTCGAGCTGGGTGGCGGCGGAGGCGGGGCCGCCCGCCTTGGCCGCCGAGGTCAGGTTGGAGACCGCCTGGCGGGACAGGACGGAGGAGTCGGCGCCCGCGTTGAAGCCGGAGCCGAGGCGGATCGCGTACAGGCCGCTGATGCCGGTGTCGGTGCGCACGGTCCGCAGGACGCTGTCCTGCGGGAAGTCGGCGGAGTTGGGCAGTACGGCGACGAACAGCGGCTTGTCCGCCTTCTTGATCTTGTCGGCGAGGGCGGTGGCCTGCTTCCCCGAGAGCTGGTCCGAGGCCCGCGGGTCGACGTAGACGGGGCCGCCCTTGAAGGCGGCGGCCACGGTCCCCGGGCCAGTGGCGGCCTCCGCGGCAGGGGCGGCGACGAAGGCGGCCGCCGATCCGGCGAGCAGCACTCCGGCGATGGTGGTCGTACGCCCATGACGCATACCACCACTTTAACCCTTTTGTACCCATTCACGGCCTGCACGGGCGGCGGCCCCGCGGCCCCTGGCGGCCCTGCCGCGCCCCCGGCGGCTCAGGGCGCGGAGCGGCGCACCACGAGCTCGGTCGGCAGGACGACGGGGACGTCGGGCGCGGGGGCGCCCGCGAGGTGGTCGAGGAGCATCCGGGCCGCGGTCTCCCCGAGCAGCCGCGCGGGCTGGCGGACCGTGGTGAGCGGGGGCTCGGTGTGCCGGGCCATCGGCAGGTCGTCGAAGCCGATCACGGCGACGTCGTCCGGCACGGAGCGGCCCGCGGCGCGCAGGGCCCGCAGCGCGCCCGCCGCCGTGAGGTCGTTGTGGGCGAAGACCGCGTCGAACGCGGCGCCCTCCGCGAGGGCGCGCAGGACCGCCCTGCTGCCGGACTCCTCGCCGAAGTCGCCCGGCGCGACGCGGTGTTCCGGCAGAATCTCGGCGAAGCCGCGCAACCGGTCCCGTACGCAGGGGAAGTGGCCCGGCCCGGTGACGACGAGGGGGCGGGTGCGGCCCGCGGCCCGCAGGTGGCGCGCGGCGGAGGCCGCGCCCTCGTGGTTGGTCGTCACCACCGAGGGGAAGTCCGGGTGGCGGCCCCTGTCGTCGATGAGGACGACGGGCAGCCCTCCGCGGTGCAGAGCGGCGACGGTGTCGAGGGTGTTCTCCGGCTCGACCACCAGGAGCCCGTCGAAGGCACGGGCCGAGACCTGCTCCGTGAAGCGCCGGGTGGACTCGGCGCCGCGGTTGCAGGTGTAGAGGAGCAGCCCGTACCCGCGCGCCTCGACGGTGTCCACCACCCCCTGGAGGACCTCGGCGATCCAGGACCAGGTGAGCGAGGGGACCAGCATGCCGAGCGTGCGGCTCGTCCCCCTGGCCAGCCCGACGGCACCCGAGCTCGGCACGTAGCCGAGGCGGCCGATGACGGCACGCACGCGGGCGGCCGTCGCTTTGTCGACTTCACTTCTGGTATTGATGACGCGTGAGACGGTCGTCTTGCTCACGCCGGCCTCGCGTGCGACGTCCGCCATCGTCACCCGCACGCTGACCTCCCGCTTCCCGCGCCGCAGACGAGAGCTGCCGGTACCGCAACCGGTTCCGGAACCGGTACCGGCGCCGGCCCCGAAGTCAACCGCCGACCGGGCGCGCCGTCAACACTTCACGCGGAGATTGGTCCGCACCTTTGTTACACAGGGGCTGGGCCGCAGGTCAGAACGGCAGCCGGGGACACGGGCGTTCACGAGCTGAACGCGGAACCTCTTGACGGGAGTGCGGGGGCGCAGTTCACTCACGCCGCACCCTCCATCGGTCCCCCACCTCAGTGTCGAGAAGGGCAGCCCCACATGCAGAGAACGTCAGGCCCAGGCCGGCGTCTTGCGAGCGTCGCGCTCGCCGGCGCGCTGGCCACCGCGGGCCTCACCGGTCTCGCCGCCGCTCCGGCCCAGGCCGCGAACGAGCAGGTGAACATCACCCTCACCAGCACCGACGACTCCGGCGGCCGGCACGTCACCCGCGGCCTCCAGCAGCAGACCCCGGTCTCCTTCCAGTCGGGGACGGGCGGCAGCGGCACCAACATCACGGTCGACGAGAACACCAAGTACCAGAAGTTCACCGGCGCGGGCGCCTCCTTCACGGACACCGCCGCGTGGCTGATGAACTCCAGCGGCGCGCTCTCCCAGGCGACCCGCACCGACGTGATGAACAAGCTGTTCTCGCCCACGAGCGGCATCGGCGTCAGCTTCCTGCGCAACCCGATGGGCGCCTCCGACCTGGCCCGCAACAGCTACACGTACGACGACGGCGCGGCCGACCCGAGCCTGTCGCGGTTCTCGCTCGCGCACGACCAGGCCGACGTGATCCCGTTGACCAAGCAGGCCAAGCAGCTCGACCCGGCGCTGACCGTGATGGCCTCGCCGTGGACGGCCCCGCCGTGGATGAAGGACAACAACAGCTACAACCAGGGCTGGCTCCAGTCGCAGTACTACAGCGCCTACGCCCAGTACTTCGTGAAGTACATCCAGGGCTACCAGGCCGCCGGGATACCCGTCGACTACGTCTCCGAGCAGAACGAGCCGACGGTCGGCGCCGACTACCCGGGCATGAACTGGAACGGCTCGGGCCTCGCGTACTTCGCCAAGAACAACCTGCTGCCCGCGCTCCAGAACGCCGGACTCAAGACCAAGGTCCTTGCGCTCGACTGGAACCCCGACTCGTACCAGTCGTTCGCCGCGCCCAGTGTGGACGACGCCGCGATCCGCAACCACCCGAACTTCGGCGGCATCGCCTACCACGGCTACACGGGCCACATCGACGTGCAGACGACGGTGCACAACCAGTACCCGGACGTGCCCGCGTTCGACACCGAGCACTCCGGCGGCACCTGGATCGGCAACCAGCAGGACGAGGACATGAACAACCTCGTCGACTACTTCCGCAACTGGGGCCAGAGCTGGGTGAAGTGGTCGCTCGCCGTGGACCAGAACATGGGTCCGCACAACGGCGGCTGCGGCACCTGCACCGGCCTCGTCACCGTCCACAACGACGGCAGCGGCCAGGTCGACTACACCGTCGAGTACTACACGATGGGCCAGCTCACGAAGTTCGTGAAGCCGGGCGCCACCAGGATCGACTCGACCGCGTCCGGCTCACTGCCGAACGTGGCCTTCCAGAACCCCGACGGGTCCAAGGCGCTCGTCGCTTACAACGGCTCGGGCTCGGCCCAGCAGGTCCGCGTCAACTGGGGCGGGGAGAACTTCTCCTACTCCGTCCCCGCGCACACGTCCGCCACCTTCACGTGGTCGGGCACCCAGGCAGGTGGTCCGTCCGCGAAGACGGGCACCTTTCGCGGCCTCGCGGGAAAGTGCCTGGACGTCGCGGGAGCGAACAGCGCCAACGGGACGGCCGTAGACCTCTACGGCTGCAACGGCACCGCGGCCCAGCAGTGGTCGGTGGGCTCCGACGGCACGGTCAAGGCGCTCGGCAAGTGCCTCGACGTCAGCGCGGCGTCCACCGCGAACGGGGCCAGGGTGCAGCTCTACGACTGCAACGGCACCGGGGCCCAGCAGTGGCGGGTCGAGGCGGCGGGCGACGTGGTCAACACCGCGGCGAACAAGTGCCTCGACGTGACCAACCAGGCGTCGGCCGACTCCACTCCGGTGCAGCTGTGGTCGTGCACGGGCGCGGCCAACCAGAAGTGGACCTTCCAGTAGGACCGGGCGGGTGACCCCCGCGACGAAGGCCGCGGGCCGGGGCGTGCGCGCCCCGGCCCGCGCGGCCGCTCAGTCCGCGGCAGGCTCGACCCCGGCCCGCAGCAGCCCGTAGGTGTAGGCGTCGGCCAGTGCGTACCAGGACGCCGCGATCACGTTCTCGCCGACGCCGACGGTGGACCACTCGGCGCCGCCGTCCGAGGTGGTGATCAGCACGCGCGTGATGGACTCGGTGCCCTGCCTGCCCTCCAGGATGCGGACCTTGTAGTCGGCGAGCCGGAACTCCGCGAGCTGCGGGTAGATCCGTTCGAGGCCGAGGCGCAGGGCGAGGTCGAGGGCGTTGACGGGTCCGTTGCCCTCGGCGGTGGCGACGATCCGCTCGCCCTTGGCCCACAGCTTGACGGTGGCCTCGTTGGCGTGGCTGCCGTCGGGGCGGTCCTCGATGATCGCCCGCCAGGACTCCGTGCGGAAGTACGCCACCGGGCGCCCGCCGACCTCGGCGCGCAGCATCAGCTCGAAGGAGGCGTCGGCCGCCTCGTACGTGTAGCCCTTCAGCTCGCGCTCCTTGACCCGGGCGACCACCCGGCCGACCAGGTCGCGGTCGCCGCTGAGGTCGAAGCCCAGCTCCTTGCCCTTGAGCTCGACGGAGGCGCGGCCCGCCATGTCGGAGACGAGCATCCGCATGGTGTTGCCGACGACCTCGGGGTCGATGTGCTGGTAGAGGTCGGGGTCGACCTTGATCGCCGAGGCGTGCAGGCCGCCCTTGTGCGCGAAGGCCGAGACGCCGACGTACGGCTGGTGGGTGGAGGGGGCGAGGTTGACGACCTCGGCGATGGCGTGCGAGATCCGGGTCATCTCGGCGAGCGCGCCGTCCGGCAGGACCCGCCGGCCGTACTTGAGCTCAAGGGCGGCGACCACGGGGAAGAGGTTGCAGTTGCCGACCCGCTCGCCGTAGCCGTTGGCCGTGCACTGCACGTGGGTGGCGCCCGCGTCGACGGCGGCGAAGGTGTTGGCGACGGCGCACCCGGAGTCGTCCTGCGCGTGGATGCCGAGCCTGGCGCCGGTCGCGGCGAGCACCTCGGCCACCGCCGTGTGCACCTGCCCGGGCAGCATCCCGCCGTTGGTGTCGCACAGCACGACCACGTCGGCGCCCGCCTGTGCCGCGGTGCGGACCACGGAGAGCGCGTAGTCCGGGTTGGCGCGGTAGCCGTCGAAGAAGTGCTCGCAGTCCACGAACACGCGCCGGCCCTGTCCGCGCAGGTACGACACGGTGTCCCTGACCATCTCCAGGTTCTCCTCCAGAGTGGTGCGCAGCGCCAGCTCCACATGCCGGTCGTGTGCCTTGGCGACCAGCGTCACCACCGGGGCCCCGGAGTCGACGAGCCCCTTGACCTGCGGGTCCTCCGCGGCCGTGCCGCCCGCTTTGCGGGTCGAGCCGAAGGCGACGAGCTGGGCGTGCCGGAAGTCGATCTCCTCGCGGGCCCGCTGGAAGAACTCCGTGTCCCGCGGGTTGGCGCCCGGCCACCCGCCCTCGATGAACCCCACCCCGAACTCGTCCAGGTAGCGGGCGACAGCCAGCTTGTCCGCCACGGTGAGGTTGATGCCCTCGCGCTGCGCACCGTCGCGCAGCGTCGTGTCGAAGACGTGGAAACTGTCGTCGGGTGCGGTGGCGTGCGTGGTCATGCGGGTTGCTCCTGACTCAGTGGCGCGGAAGCCGCCGGAAAACGAAAAGACCCCTCGCGGATGCGAGAGGTCTGCGCGCGGGTCGTGGCACGGGTGCCGCCGCGTACGTCGGGGTACGGGACGGTCAGCGTGGACCGGCGCGCCTGCTGCCGATAATCATGGCGAACGAGAGCACGGTCCGATTCTGGCACGGCTCAGCGCCGCTGGACCGGGTGTCTCACGATGCGGGCGCCCGCAGGGTCTGGCCGAGGAATTCCCGCACGTGGGCGAGGGCGTCGGCGCGGCCGGTGCCGGGCAGCCCGACCACCACGTGGATGCTCAGGCCGTCGAGCATGGCGCGCAGCCTGGTGGCGTACCTGTCGGGGTCCACCGGGCGGAACTCGCCCCGCGAGACCCCCTCGGCGAGCAGCGCCACCAGGTCGCGGTGCCAGGCGCCCTCGATGGCGGCCTGCCGGTCGCGGGCGTCGTCCGGCGCGTTCTGGGAGCTGTTCCACACCTCGAGCCAGAGCGTCCAGTGCGGGTCGCGGTGGCCGTCGGGCAGGTAGAGGGCGACATAGCCGTCGAGCCGCTCGGCCGCGCTCTGCCGGCGCGAGAGCAGGGCGCTGCGCTCGGCGCCGAGCCGGCCCTCGCTCCACTCCAGGGTGCGCAGCAGCAGCTCGTCCTTGGTGCGGAAGTAGTAGAGCAGGTGGCCGCTGCTCATGCCGACCTCGCGGCCGAGCCCCGCCATGGTCAGCGCGTCGAGGCCGTGCTCGGCGATGGTGTCCATGGCGGCCGCGAGCACGTCCTCGCGCGGCGGGGCGGTGTGGCGGCGGCGCGGCGACACGGTCATCCGTACGTTGTACCCGATGCTCGGCGGCCCGCCCTGCTCAGGGCAGCGGTTGCTGCTGGGTGACGCAGTGGATGCCGCCGCCGGCCGCGAAGACCGTGCGGGCGTCGACCTGGACGACCTCGCGGCCGGGGAAGAGACGGCGGAAGACGGCGGCGGCCTCGGCGTCGCGCGGGTCGTCGAAGGCGCACAGCACCACTCCCCCGTTGCACAGGTAGTGGTTGATATACGAGTGGTCGACCCAGGCGCCGTCCTCGGTGAGCCGGGTCGGGGCGGGCACCTCGACCACGTCGAGCCTGCGGCCGCGCGCGTCGGTCGCGGCGCGCAGCAGCTCCACGATCCGCGCGCACGGCTCGTGGTCGGGGTGGGCGGGGTCGGGCTGGGTGTGCGCGACGACGACGCCGGGCGCGGCGAAGGCGGCGACGATGTCGACATGGCCGCGGGTGCCGTAGCGGCCGTAGTCCGCGGTCAGGCCGCGCGGCAGCCAGACGGCCTTGGTGGTGCCGAGCCTGGCGTGCACCTCCGCCTCGACGCGCTCCCTGGTCCAGCCGGGGTTGCGCTCGGCCCCGAGCTGCACGGTCTCGGTGAGCAGGACGGTGCCCTCGCCGTCGACGTGCACGCCGCCGCCCTCGTTGACCAGGGGCGAGGGGTGGACGGGGACGCCGGCGAGGTCGGCGACATGGGCGGCGATCTTCGCGTCGTGCTCCCAGCGCGCCCACTCCTGGGCGCCCCAGCCGTTGAACGTCCAGTCGACGGCGGCGAGCCGCCGCCCGTCGCTGACGAAGGTGGGGCCGATGTCGCGCATCCACGCGTCGTCGAGCTCCCGCTCGACCACGTCGATGTCCTGGCCGAGCAGCGCACGGGCCCGGGCCGCGGCGCCGGGGCGCGCGACGACGGTGACCGGCTCGAACCGGCGTACGGCGCGGGCCACTTCGGCCCAGGCGTCCTCGGCGGCCGCGAGCCGCTGCGGGGTGTCGAAGGTGGGGTTGGGGCCGGGCCAGGCCATCCAGGTGCGCTCGTGCGGGGCCCATTCGGGCGGCATGCGGAACACGGCTGTCCTCACAGAAGGCGGTGGTGGCGGGGAGCGGCCGCTCCCGCGGATGTCAGAGGAATCCGATGGGTCGGAGGGGCATGAGGAGTCGGAGGGGCCTGGGCCATCAGGGGAACCCGACGCATCGGAGGGACGTGAGGAATCACAGGAAGTAGAGGCGGTTGAGGGGCACGGACTCGACGGGCTCCGCGCGCACCGGGTCGCCGTCGAGGGTGACGCGGCCCGTCGACGCGTCGACCCGCACGTCGCCGGTGCGGGTGTTGCGCACCAGGTCGGCCGGGCCGATGCCGCGGGTGCCGCGCACGGCGACGCGACGGCGGCGCGTCGGCATCAGGTCGGTGCCGAGCGCGGCGGCCGCGCCGGAGACGAACGCGACGGACAGATCCGCGGGGGCGGCCCCGTGCGCGCCGAACTGCGGTCCGAGCACGAGCGGCTGGCAGTCGTCGGTGGCCGCGCCCGGGTCGCCGGTGACGCCGTACGCGGGGAAGCCCGACTTCAGTACGAGCTGCGGCTTGGCGCCGAAGGAGCCCGGCTGCCACAGCACGATGTCGGCGAGCTTGCCCGCTTCGAGCGAGCCGACCTCGTGAGCGAGGCCGTGCGCGATGGCCGGGTTGACGGTGAGCTTGGCGATGTAGCGCAGGACGCGGGCGTTGTCGTCGCCTTCCCCGTCGCCCTCCGCCGGTCCTCGGGCGGCCTTCATGGCGGCGGCCATCGCGAAGGTGCGCCGCACGGTCTCGCCTGCGCGGCCCATGCCCTGGGCGTCCGAGGAGGTGATGCCGATGGCGCCGGCGTCGTGCAGCACGTCCTCGGCGCCCATGGTGCCCGCCCTGATCCGGTCGCGGGCGAGCGCGGCGTCGCCCGGCAGGTCGGGCTTGAGGCCGTGGACGGAGACGATCATGCCGTAGTGCTCGGCGACCGCGTCGCGGCCGAACGGCAGGGTGGGGTTGGTGGAGGAGCCGATGACGTTCGGGACGCCCGCCATGCGCAGCACGTTGGGCACGTGGCCGCCGCCGCAGCCCTCGATGTGGAAGGCGTGAATGGTCCTGCCCTCCAGCACGGCGAGGGTGTCCTCTACGGTCAGGCACTCGTTCAGCCCGTCGCTGTGCAGGGCGACCTGGACGTCGTGCTCCTCGGCGACGCGCAGCGCGGTGTCGAGGGCGCGGGTGTGGGCGCCCATGTCCTCGTGGACCTTGAAGCCCGAGGCGCCGCCCTCGGCGAGCGCCTCCACGAGGGGCGACGGTTGTGAGGACGAACCGCGGGCCAGGAAGCCGATGTTGACGGGCCAGGCGTCGAAGGCGGCGAAGGCGTGGCGCAGCGCCCAGGGCGAGTTGACGCCGACGCCCCAGACCGGGCCGAACTCCTGGCCGACGACGGTGGTGACGCCGGAGGCGAGAGACGCCTCCATGACGCGCGGCGAGAGCAGGTGGACATGGGTGTCGACGGCGCCCGCGGTGGCGATCAGGCCCTCGCCCGGGACGATGGTGGTGCCGGTGCCGACGACCACGTCCACGCCGTCGAGGGTGTCGGGGTTGCCCGCCCTGCCGAGGGCCGCGATCCGGCCTTCTCGTATGCCGATGGACGTCTTCCTGATCCCGGCGACCGCGTCGATCACCAGCACGTTGCTGATGACGACGTCGCAGGTGTCGCGGACTGCCGCGGCCTTGAGGTGCAGGCCGTCGCGCGCGGTCTTGCCGAAGCCCGCGAGGAACTCGTCGCCTGGGCGCTGGGAGTCGGACTCCACGCGGACGACGAGCCCGCTGTCGCCGAGCCGTATCCGGTCGCCCGCGCGGGGGCCGTGCACCGCCGCGTACTCGTCGGGGTCCATGGGGCTCATCCGGCGTCCTCTCCCGTGGTGCCAGGGCTTTCCGCGCTGCCGCCGCGCCGCGGCGCGGGCCCGGGGGCGTGCGCGCCGAGGTAGCCGCAGGCCGCAGCTCTGCGCAGGGCCTCGTCCCGAGCACCCGGGGCGTCGAGCGGGCCGTCGACGAGGCCCGCGAAGCCGATCGCGATCCGGTCGCCGCCGATCGGCAGCAGGCCGACCTGCCCGGTGGCGCCCGGCGCGAAGCGCACGGAGGAGCCGGCGGGGACGGCGAGGCGCATCCCGTAGGCGGCCGAGCGGTCGAAGTCGAGGCGGGGGTTGGCCTCGAAGAAGTGGAAGTGGGAGGTGACGCTGACCGGGACGGCGGCCGTGTTGCG
This sequence comes from Streptomyces sp. NPDC047002, assembly GCF_040704505.1. NCBI lineage: Bacteria > Bacillati > Actinomycetota > Actinomycetes > Kitasatosporales > Streptomycetaceae > Streptomyces > Streptomyces sp. NPDC047002. Next base: position 91,961 of record NZ_JBEYWC010000005.1, on the reverse strand, counting down.
CACGGCCAGGGTGCGCGCGGGTGCGGGCTCGGGGTGCGGCGGCGCGGGCAGCAGCGCGCCCGGAGCGATGCGCGCCGGGTCGCCGTCGCCGCCGATCGGGTCGTGGACGACGGCGAGCCGCGAGCCGTCGTCGAAGACGGCCTCCACATGGATCTCGGTGACGAGTTCGGCGACGCCCGGCAGCACGTCGGCGGGGCCGAGCACGGCGCGGCCCGCCGCGACCGCCTCGGCGAGCCTGAGCCCGTCGCGAGCGGCCTCGCAGACGGTGTCGGCGATCAGCGCGGTGGCCTCGGGGACGTTGAGCCGCAGGCCGCGCGCCCTGCGGGCCCTGGCGAGGCAGGCGGCGTCGAACAGCAGCAGCCGGTCGCGCTCCGTCGGGGTGAGTCGCATCGAGCCACACCTCCCTTTCGAACAACACTCTAACCAGAGAAATCCATGAACGTCATGTGTCGGAAACATTGACGGGTGAGCCTGACTGAGTCAGATTGAGCACCACTCAAACATGGCGGCTCGCAGGGTCGCGGTGTCCCCCGCCCCCACGCCGCCGAACGCCCGCACCGCCCCACATCGCCGCACACGCAGTGCCAGGGAGAGCGCCCATGCCGACGGAACAGCGCGGAGTCGACACCATCCCGGACGGGGAACGCACCAGCGGGCCCCGCGACCTGATGAGCATCCTGCTGGGGTCCAACCTCTGCCTCGGGGTGGTCATCTTCGGCTGGCTCCCGGTCTCCTACGGCCTCGGCATGGCGGGGGCCGTCTCCTCGATCGTGGCCGGGACCGTCGCCGGGGTCGTGGTCACCGCGCCGCTCGCGCTGGTCTCGCTGCGCACCGGCACCAACCTGTCCACGTCGAGCGGCGCGGCCTTCGGGGTGCGCGGGCGCCTCGTGGGCTCGGTGGTCGGGCTGCTGCTCTCGCTCGGCTACACGGCGCTGACGCTGTGGATCGGCGGGGACGTGACGATCTCCACGCTCGCCCGGCTGACCGGGCTGCCGACGGGCGGCGCCGTGCACACCGCGGTGTACGCGGTGCTCGCCGCCCTCACCGTCGTCGGCGCGGTCTACGGCTACCAGCTGCTGCTGCGGATGAGCAAGGCGCTCGCCGTCGTCATGACGGCCCTGCTGGTCGCGGGCCTGTTCGCCTACGCGCCGCACCTGACGACGCAGGCGCCCCCGCACACCCCGTACCTGCTCGGCTCGTTCTGGCCGACCTGGCTGCTGTCCGCGGTGACGGCGGGGCTGAGCGGCCCGGTCGCCTTCATCACCCTGCTCGGCGACTACACCCGCTATGTCTCGCCGCGCCGCCACGGCAGGCGCGCGGTGTACGCGGCGACCTGCGCGGGCCTGTTCGCAGGGCTGCTGGTGCCGCAGCTGTTCGGCACGTACACGGCGTACGCGGCGCGCGCCGCGCTCGACTACGCGGGGCCGCTGGTCGCCGCCTCGCCCGGCTGGTACCTGGTGCCGCTGCTCGTGGTGGCGCTCGCGGGGTCCGTGGGCAACTCCGGCCTGATGCTCTACTCGATGGGCCTCGACCTCGACGCGATCCTGCCGCGCGCCACCCGGGTGCGGGCCACCCTGGTGGTCGCCGTCGTCGCCACCGTCTTCGTCTTCGTGGGCCACTTCGCGTGGGACGCGCAGAACGCGATGACCACCTTCGTGCTGCTGCTCACCGCGGTCGGCATGCCGTGGGCGGTGATCACCCTGATCGCCCACCGCAGGACGGGCGGGGTGTACGACGCCGACGCGCTCCAGGTCTTCAACCGGCGCAGCCGGGGCGGCATCTACTGGTACCGGGCCGGCTGGCACCCGCGCGCCACGCTCGCCTGGGCGGTCGGCGCCGCGGTCGGCCTGTGCGGGGTCTCGACGCCGTACGAGGGGCCGCTGCTGCGCCTGACCGGCGGCATCGACTGCTCGTTCGTGCTCTCGGGGCTCGCGGGCGGCGCGGTCTACCTGGTCCTGACGCGCACGGCGCCCGTCCCCGCGGCCGCCCTCGCCGGCGAGTCGGCCTGAGGACAACGGCCTCCCCCCGCCGCCCGCCGTGCGCGGCGGGCGGCGGCCTGGCGGGCGCTCAGGACGTCTGGTTCTCCCGGTGCTCCCGGCTGAAGAACTCGATGATGTCCTGGAGCGAGGAGTTGTTCGCCGCCTCCGCGGCCGCCCCCGCCTCGGCGCTGCGGGGAAAGAGCGCCTCCTCGTACGCGGCGAGCGCGGCCTCGGTCTCGCCGGGGTGCGCGGCGAGGGCGAGGGCGAGCTCGGCGCCGTCCTGGAGCGCGAGGTTGGCGCCCTCGCCGTCCGGGGGCGCGAGGTGGGCGGCGTCGCCGACGAGGGTGACCCCCGGGGTGCGCTGCCAGGAGTGCCCGGTGGGCAGCCCGTGGAGGGGGCGGAGCACGGGCGGGGTGTCGGCGTCCGTGATGAGCGCCGTCAGCTCGGGCGCCCAGCCGTCGAACTCCGCGGCGATCCGCGCGGCGGCCGCCGCCCCGTCGGTGAAGTCGACGGCGTCGAACCAGGCGAGCGGCCTGGCGAGCGCGACGTAGGCGTGCAGGGTCTCGCCGCTCTCGCGGTGCGCGCCCATCCACCGCTCGTTCGTGTCGAACGCGAACATCGAACCGCCGCCGACCGCCTTGGCGGTGGCGGGGTGCCGGCTCTCCGCGTCGAAGAGGTACGTCTCGACGAAGGAGGTGCCCGAGTAGGCGGGCACCGCGCCGGAGACCAGCGGCCGGACCTTCGACCAGGCGCCGTCGGCGCCCACCAGCAGCTCGGCGGTCGTGGTGGTGCCGTCGGCGAAGGCCACCTCGTGGCGCCCCTCGCCGAGGGACCGTACGCCGCTGACCTTGCGGCCCCAGCGGACGGTGCCCTCGGGCAGCGAGTCGAGCAGGATGCGCCGCAGGTCGCCGCGCTGGATCTCGGGGCGGCCGCCGGTGCCGTCGTCGGCCTTGTCGAACAGGACCGTGCCGTCGGGGGACAGCGCCCTGATGGCCTGGCGGCCTTCGAGGACCGCACCGCGGAACGCGTCGAGGAGTCCCGCCGCTTCCAGAGCCGGCTGGCCGTTGTCGTCGTGGATGTCGAGCATCCCGCCCTGGGCGCGGGAGGCCGGCGAGGGCTCACCCTCGTAGACGGTGGCGGGGATGCCGTGGAGGTGCAGGACGCGGGCGAGGACGAGGCCGCCGAGCCCGGCGCCGACGATCGTGACATGGGTCCGCATGGGGTTCCTTGCCTGTCGGGGTCCCGCGGGGCGGTCGCCCCGCGGTTCTGCCGCCAGGTTCGCCGCCCCCGTCGACAGGGTGCCGACATACTCCCGACAGCCCGCCGACACCCCGACAGCCCGCCGACACCGTGCGCGGCGCGGCGGCGGTGGCCCGGACACCGGCGCGGGGCCGGCCGGGGCGCCCCCGGCCGGCCCCGCGGGGTGGTTCAGGCGATGCGGTGGAGCCAGCCGTGGGTGTCCTCGGCCGCACCGGTCTGGATGTCGAGGAGCGTCCTGCGCAGCCGCATGGTGACCTCGCCGGGCGCGGGGACCGTCCAGTCCCCGCCCTTGGACTTGACCTGGCCGACGGGGGTGATGACGGCGGCCGTGCCGCAGCCGAAGACCTCGGTCAGCGAGCCGTCGGCCGAGGCCCTGCGCCAGTCCTCGACGGAGATCCGCTCCTCCACGACCTCGTAGCCGAGGTCGGCGGCGATGGTGAGGAGGGAGTCGCGGACGATGCCCGCGAGGAGGGAGCCGGAGAAGGCGGGCGTGGCGACCTTGTCGCCGTAGACGAAGAACAGGTTGTTGGTGCCCATCTCCTCGATCCACCGGCGCTCGACGCCGTCGAGCCAGACCACCTGGTCGCAGCCGTGGGCGGTGGCCTCGGCCTGCGCCAGCAGCGAGGATGCGTAGTTGCCGCCCGCCTTGGCCTCGCCGGTGCCGCCGGGGGCCGCGCGGACGTAGTCGTCGGAGATCCACACCGAGACCGGCTTCACACCGCCGCTGAAGTAGGCGCCCGCGGGCGAGGCGATGACGATGAACAGGAACTCGTTGGCCGGGTGCACGCCGACGCCGACCTCGGTGGCGAACATGAAGGGCCGCAGGTAGAGGCTCTCCTCGCCGCTGGCGGGGACCCAGTCGGCGTCCTGCTTGACCAGCGCGTCGCACGCGGCGACGAACAGCTCGTCGGGCAGCTCGGGCATGGCCATGCGGCGGGCGGAGCGCCGGAAGCGGCGGGCGTTGGCCTCGGGCCTGAAGGAGGCGACCGAGCCGTCGGCCTGCCGGTACGCCTTGAGCCCCTCGAAGATCGTCTGCGCGTAGTGCAGCGTCATGTTGGCGGGGTCGAGGGAGAGCGGGGCGTACGGCACCAGCTGGGCGTCGTGCCAGCCGCGGCCCTCGGTCCAGCTGATCGTCACCATGTGGTCGGTGAAGTGGCGGCCGAAGCCGGGGTCGGCCAGGATGCGCTCGCGGTCGGCCGCGGGAACCAGGTTCGACGAGGGCTTGAGCTCGATCGTGGGCGTGGTCATCAGTAATCGTCCTTCACCGGTTGTGTGTGGCGGACCGCGGCACACCCCCTGGCCGTCCCGGACTGCCCCGAACTACGAGGACGTCCGAGTATCCCCGGAAACAGCGGTCGCAGCACGATTATCACGCGCGCGGGCCGCGCCGGAGGGCGGGCGGAGGGTGAGTACGGCCACTGGGGGTGGTGCGCCCGGTGGCGGCATGCGGCAGCCGCCGGGCGCGGTGTGCACCCGGCGGCTGTGGTGTTTCCGTCGGGTCAGCCCGCTACGCGTACCGCGAGCGCGTCGCCGATCTCGTCGGTGGTGCGTGGGGTCCCGTCGCGCTCGGTGAGGTCGGCGGCCACGGCCTCCTCGACGGCGGTGGCCTCGGCGTCGAAGCCGAGGTGGCGCAGGAGCAGGACGACCGAGAGCACGGTCGCCGTGGGGTCGGCCTTGCCCTGGCCCGCGATGTCCGGCGCGGAGCCGTGGACCGGCTCGAACATGGACGGGAAGGTGCCGTCCGGGTTGATGTTCGCCGAGGCGGCGATGCCGATGCCGCCGGAGACCGCGGCGGCGAGGTCGGTCAGGATGTCGCCGAAGAGGTTGTCGGTGACGATCACGTCGAACCGCTCCGGCTGGGTGACCAGGAAGATCGTGGCGGCGTCGACGTGCAGGTAGTCCGTGGTGACCTCGGGGTACTCGCGGCCCACGCGGTCGAAGATGTTCTTCCACAGGTGTCCCGCGTAGACGAGGACGTTGTTCTTGTGGACGAGCGTCAGCTTCTTGCGGGGGCGGGCGTTCGCCCGCTCGTAGGCGTCGCGCACGACGCGCTCCACGCCGTACGCGGTGTTGAGGCTGACCTCGGTGGCCACCTCGGCGGGGGTGCCGGTGCGCAGCGAGCCGCCGTTTCCGGTGTACGGGCCCTCGGTGCCCTCGCGCACGACGACGAAGTCGATCGCCGGGTTCCCGGCGAGCGGCGACGCGGTGTTCGGGAAGAGGCGCGAGGGGCGCAGGTTCACGTAGTGGTCGAAGGCGAAGCGCAGCTTGAGCAGCAGCCCGCGCTCCAGTACGCCCGAGGGGACGGACGGGTCGCCGATCGCGCCGAGCAGGATGGCGTCGTGGGCCTTGAGGGCTTCGAGCTCCTCGTCGGGGAGGGTCTCCCCGGTGCGGTGCCAGCGGCCCGCACCGAGGTCGTAGTGCTTGGTCTCCAGCTTGACGTCCTGCGGCAGGACGGCTTCCAGGACCTTGAGGCCCTGGGCCACGACTTCCTTGCCGATGCCGTCACCGGGGATCACTGCGAGATCGATGCTGCGAGACATGGCGGCAGCCTAGCGCGCGTCCCAGGGAATGACATCGGGCGTCCACATGGCGGACGCGGGGCCCGTCTCCCGCGGGGGGCTCAGTGGCCGGTGGAGCCGCCGTTGTCCCTGCGGTCGAGGGCGCGCTGGAGGGCGGCCGCCGCGTTCCTGCGGTCGGACTCGCTCGTGCGGGGGGTGTGGCGGGTCCGGGTGCGGCGGACGATCGTCTCTGCCATGGGGATCGACTCCTTCTGCCAGCTGGAGCCGCGCGGCGGCGGGGCGCGCGCGGCGCACGGAGGGGTGACCGGAACCAGGGGCGGGGGACCCGCCCCGCAGGGGTGGCCTGCCTCGGGGGCTGTCCGCGTCCGCCGCCGCTCGATGGAGCGTCACGTCCGGCGTTCTCCACGCTAAGGGAGGCCGTGCGCGCTGTCTGCCTCATTACTCGGACTTCCTACTATCTGAGACGGACGGCGCCCGCACGGCACCCTCCAGGGGGACGGGCGCCCCGCGCGGCGGCCGTTTCCGCGGGGCCCGCGGGGGCAGCCGGAGGTGCGGGAGGGGTGGCCATGAGCGCATGGACGGCGGGGCTCAGACGGTGCGGGCGGCTCGGGCGGGCAGGCGGGCGGCTCGGCGGGGACGGGGCGCGGCGGGCGGCGGACAGCCCGGCCATGGAGGTGGCGGCCCGCTGGGGCTTCACCGCATGCGGGGTCATCTACGTGCTGATCGGCCTGCTCGCGCTGCGGATCGCGGGCGACGGCGGGCACGGCGGGCAGCAGGCGGACCGGGGCGGCGCGCTCGCGGAGCTCGCCGGCACCCCGGTCGGCGCCGTGCTGCTGTGGGCGGTGGGCGTCGGACTGGCCGGAATGGCGCTGTGGCGGCTGTCGGAGGCGATGGTCGGCGCGGCCACGGTGGACGGGCGCACGGTGCGGCTGCGGCTGCTCTCGGCCCTGCGCTGCGTGTTCTACGGCTTCGCCGCGTACTCCGTGCTGGCCTTCGCGCTCGGCGACCGCGGCAGCGGGAGCGGCGCGAGCGACGCGCAGTCCCGCGATGTGACGGCGCGGGTGCTCGGGGTGCCGGGCGGGCGCTGGATCGTGGGGGTGCTGGCCGCCGCCGTGGTGGTGACCGGCGTGTGGATGGGGGTGCTCGCGGTGCTGCGGCGCTTCCGCAGGCAGCTGCGGCCTGAGCGGATGTCCCGCGCGGCCCGTGTCTTCGTCGACGTGACCGGGGTGGCGGGCGGTGCGGCGCGCGGGCTGACCGTGGCGGCGGCCGGCGCGTTCGCGCTGGAGGCGGCCGCCGTCTACGACCCGGACCGCGCCAAGGGCTTCGACGACACGCTGCGCTCCTTCGCCGCCGCGCCCGCCGGGGTGTGGCTGCTCGGCCTCGTCGCCCTCGGGCTCGCCCTGTTCGGCCTGCACTGCTTCGGCATGGCGCGCTGGCACCGGGTGTCCTGACCCCGCTCCCCCGCCGCCGCGGACACGGCCCGGGGCCGCCCCGCCTCCCCTTCCGGGTGCGGGGCGGCCCCGGGCCGCTGTGCGGGTCAGCCCATGTGCGGGTAGCGGTAGTCGGTCGGCGGGACCAGCGCCTCCTTGATGGCGCGGGTCTGCGTCCAGCGCATCAGGTTCTGCGGGGCGCCCGCCTTGTCGTTGGTGCCCGAGGCCCGCGCGCCGCCGAACGGCTGCTGGCCGACGACCGCGCCGGTCGACTTGTCGTTGATGTAGAAGTTGCCCGCGGCGTAGCGCAGCTTCTCCATCGCGGCGGCGGTCGCCGCCCGGTCGCGGGAGATGAACGAGCCGGTGAGCGCGTAGTCCGCGACGGACTCCATCTGGTCGAGCACGGCGTCGTAGTCGGCGTCGTCGTAGACGTGCACGGCGAGGATCGGCCCGAAGTACTCGGTGGTGAAGACCTCGTTCTCCGGGTCGGTGCACTCGATCACGGTGGGCCGCACGAAGTAGCCGACCGAGTCGTCGTACGTGCCGCCGGCGACGATCGTGCAGGCCGGGTCGGCGGCGGCGCGGTCGATGGCGGCCTTGTTCTTGGCGAAGGCGCGCTCGTCGATCACGGCGCCGACGAAGTTCGACAGGTCGGTGACGTCGCCCATGGCGATGGCGTCGACCTCGGCCGCGAACTCCTCCTTGAAGCCGTCGTTCCAGAGGGAGGCGGGGAGGTAGGCGCGGGAGGTGGCCGAGCACTTCTGGCCCTGGTACTCGAAGGCGCCGCGGGTCAGCGCGGTCTTCAGCACGGCGCGGTCGGCGCTCGGGTGCGCGACGACGAAGTCCTTGCCGCCGGTCTCGCCGACGATGCGCGGGTAGGTGCGGTACTTCTCGATGTTCTCGCCGACCGTCCGCCACAGGTGCTGGAAGGTCTTCGTCGAGCCGGTGAAGTGGATGCCCGCCAGGTCGCGGTGGGTCAGGGCCACGTCGGAGACGGCGATGCCGTCGCCCGTCACCAGGTTGATGACGCCCTTCGGCAGGCCCGCCTCCTCAAGCAGCTCCATCAGGAGGACCGCGGCGAGCGTCTGCGTCGGCGACGGCTTCCACACCACGACGTTGCCCATCAGGGCAGGCGCGGTGGGCAGGTTGCCCGCGATCGCCGAGAAGTTGAACGGCGTGATCGCGTAGACGAAGCCCTCCAGCGGGCGGTGGTCGAGGCGGTTCCAGACGCCGGGCGAGTTGGCGGGCGGCTGCTCGGCGAGCAGGTCGCGGGCGTAGCTGACGTTGAAGCGCCAGAAGTCGATCAGTTCGCAGGGCGCGTCGATCTCGGCCTGCTGGGCGGTCTTGCCCTGGCCGAGCATGGTCGCGGCGGCGATCGTCTCGCGCCACGGGCCCGACAGCAGCTCGGCGGCGCGCAGGATGATCGCGGCGCGGTCGTCGAAGGACAGGGCGCGCCAGCCGGGCGCGGCGGCGAGCGCCGCGTCCACGGCGTCCTGCGCGTCCTCGCGGGTGGCGGCTGCGAAGGTGCCGAGCACGGCCTTGTGGCGGTGCGGCTGGACGACGTCGAAGCGCTCGCCTCCGCCCATCCGCCGGGTGCCGCCGATGGTCATGGGCAGGTCACGCGGGTGCCCGGCCAGCTCCTTGAGCTTCTCTTCGAGCCGCGCGCGCTCGGGGGAGCCGGGCGCGTAGCCGTGCACCGGCTCGTTCACCGGGGCGGGGACCTTGGTCACGGCGTCCATGTCAGCCGTCACTCCAATCGGATCGGGGGTGTCGTCCGTGGGCGGGGGTGCGGCGGTCAGCCGCGGCCGGCCAGCGAGCGGAGGAAGAACGCGAGGTTGGCGGGGCGCTCCGCGAGGCGCCGCATGAAGTAGCCGTACCAGTCGGTGCCGTAGGCCACGTACACGCGCATGCGGTGGCCCTCGGCGGCCAGCCGGTGCTGCTCGGCCGAGCGGATGCCGTAGAGCATCTGGAACTCGTAGTCGGTGAGCTTGCGGCCCGCGCGCTGCGCCAGCTCCTGCGCGATGGCGATGAGCCGCGGGTCGTGCGAGCCGACCATCGGGTACCCGTCGCCCTCCATGAGGATGCGCAGGCAGCGCACGTACGCCTTGTCGACCTCGGCCTTGTCCTGGTGGGCGACGGAGGCGGGCTCCCTGTAGGCGCCCTTCACCAGGCGCACCCGGCTGCCCGCGGCGGCGAGCGCCCGGCAGTCGTCCTCGGTGCGGAAGAGGTACGACTGGACGACGGCGCCCGTGCGGGGGAAGCGCTCGCGCAGCGCCGCGTGGATGGCGAGCGTCGAGTCGGCGGTGGTGTGGTCCTCGGCGTCCAGGGTGACCGTGGTGCCGATGGCCGCGGCCGCCTCGACGATGGTGGTGGCGTTCGCGAGCGCGATGTCGTGGCCGCCTGCGAGCGCCTGGCCCATGCAGGAGAGCTTCACGGACATCTCGGCGCGCTCGCCCAGCTGGAGCGGGCCGAGCACCTCGATCAGCCGCAGGTAGGCGTCGCGCGAGCGGGTCGCCTCCGCCGGGTCGGTGACGTCCTCGCCGAGCACGTCGAGGGTGACGTCGAGGCCCTGGCCCGCCATCTCCTCGACGGCCGGCGCGGTCGCCTCGACCGTCTCGCCCGCGATGAAGCGCTTGACGACGGGCTTGGTGAGGGGGGCGGCCGAGAGGGTGCGGCGCAGGGCGTCGCTCCGCGACGCGGCGAGGATCACGGGACCCAGCACGGGGCACCTCCATGAGAGATCGAGCGGGCCGTGGGACTCTCCGGCCACTTCGCACGCTATGGAGCGGTCCGATCCTCTGCCATCGACAGCTGTCACGCATCCGTGGCCCCGATCTCAGACAGTTGTCCGAACCGGTGCGAGAATGGCCGGTATGAGGGGCGTGCGGGCGTGAAGGGCGGCTACCAGGAGCTGGTGGACGAGATCTCCGCGCTGGCCGGCGTGCCCGCCACCCTGGAGAACCGCGACTTCGGCCTGATCGCCTTCGGCGCCCACGACAGCGAGGACGACCTGGCGATGGACCCGGTCAGGACCCGCTCGATCCTCACCAGGAAGTCGTCCCCCACGGTGCGCGCCTGGTTCGAGGCGTTCGGCATCACCCGGGCCGCGGGTCCCGTCCGCATCCCCGCCTCGCCGGACGCGGGCGTCTTCCGCGGCCGGATCTGCCTGCCGGTGCGCCACCGCGGGATGGTGCTCGGCTACGTGTGGCTGCTCGACGACTCGGCAGCGGGCCCGGCCCCCGCCCGGCTGGACGCGGCCATGGAGGTGACGGCGCGGATCGGCGACCTGCTCGCCGAGGACGTCAAGGCCGACGCGGACCTGGCGCGCGAGCTGCGCGCGGTGCTCACCGCGGCGCACGGCTGGGAGCGCGACATGGCGCTGGCCGCGCTGCGCACGGCCGTAGGACCGAGCGCGGACGGCCTGCACGTGGTGGCGGGCGTCGTGCCGTGGGGCGGCGAGGAGCCGCCGGTGCGCGCGGTGCCTGGCACCGCGGCCCTGTGCACGCTGGCCGCACCCGAGCCTGACGGCCGCCCCGCGGGGGTGCCTGCGCCCGAGGCGGAGCCGGTGCGCGCGGTGTCCGCGCTCGCCCTGCTCGTACGGCTCAGGTCGGCGGACGGGCTGCCCGCGGTGCGCACGGCGCTCGACCGGCTGCGCGCGGCGGCGCCCCCGGCGGGCGGCGCCGGGCCGACGGCGGGCGTGGCGGCGCCGCGGCGCGGCCTCGCCGAGCTGCCCGAGGCGTGGCACGAGGCGGTCGGTGCCGCGCGGGCCGCCGTGGCGCGGCCGGGGCTCGGGCCGGTCGCCGAGTGGACGGGCATCGGCGCCTACCGGCTGCTGACGCGGCTGCCGCAGGCCCCCGACCCGGCCGTCGCGCCGCTGCTCGGCCCTGCCCACAGGGACCTGGCCCGCACGGCGGAGTCGTTCCTCGACCACGCGGGCCGGGCGGGCCGCACGGCCGCCGCGCTCGGCATCCACCGGCAGACCCTGTACTACCGGCTCTCCCGGATCGAGCACCTCACCGGGCTCGACCTCGCGGACGGCGAGGACCGGCTGCTGCTGCACATGGCGCTGAAGTCGGCGCGGCTGCGGCCCGGCCCGGGCGGCGCGGCGTGACCGGCGGCCCGGGCCGCCCCGGAGCGGCCGCGGTGGTCCGCCTGGTCACCCATGCCGAGCGGGACGCCGCGGGCACCGGCGCGCGGCGGCTCTCGGTGTCGGCGCGGCTGGTGGCCGTGCTCGCCGACGGCCGCAGCGTGGCGCTGCTGGACGACCGCGGCTGGAGTGCGTCGGGTCCGGTGGGCACCGGGGCGCGGCCTGGGGCCGACGAGGTCGAGCGGGACGCCCGTACGGTGGTCGGGCCGGACGAGCCGTTCTGCGGCAGGACGCGCGCGCGGAGGGCGGCCGGCCACTGGGCCTTTCTCGGCGGGTCCCGGCGCGCGACGGCGTGGCGGTGGACGCCGCGGGGCCGGCGCGGCCGCCGCACGACGTGGTGCTGGGCGAGCGCCTGCGGGCGCGGGTCGGCTGAGACCGGCGCGGCGGGCCGCGCGGCAGGCGTCATACTCGGTCTGCGGCGCGGCGGCCACGGTGGCCGTGCGCAGGGGCTGCGGGGAGGGTGCGGTGGCGGCGGCAGGGGCGCGGCGTCGGAGGGTGACGATCCACGACGTCGCCCGGTCGGCGGGGGTGTCCCGGCAGACGGTGTCGCGGGCGCTCAACGACAAGGGCGAGATCCAGGGGGCGACCAAGCAGCGGGTCCTGGACGCGGCGCGTGAACTCGGCTACCAGCCGAGCCGGTTCGCGCGCGGACTGGTGCGGCAGGACACGGTGACGATCGGGCTCGTCATCCCCGACCTGCTCAACCCGTTCTTCACCGAGGTCGCCGCGGCGGCCCTGGAGGCGGCCGGCCTGCGGGGCTGGCACGTGGTGGTCCACGACACCTCGGACGACCCGGACAAGGAGCGCGCCACCCTGCGGGTGATCGGCTCCCAGGTCGACGCGGTGATCGGGTACTTCAGCAGCTCCGAGGAGGAGATCGACCGGGGCACGCGCGGGGTGCCGGTGGTGCTGGTGGGGCGGGAGCACAGGTCGCCCAGGTTCTCCTCGATCCGCATCGACGGCGCGGACGGCATCGGCGCGGCCGTGGGCCACCTGGTGGCGCGCGGCCACCGGCGTATCGGCATGCTCGACCACGCGGGGCGCCCCGAACCCTCCGACCGGCGCGCCTGGTTCGCCGCCGCGGCGGCCGCGCACGGGGTGGCGGCCGACGCGGTGGCGGGCGCGCGCCAGTCCGTGGAGGGCGGCGAGGCCGCGCTGCCCCGGCTGCTCGCGGCGCACCCGGACGTCACGGCGGTCCTGACCTTCAACGACGTGATCGCGGTGGGCGCTCTGCGGGCGGCCCGCCGCCTCGGCATGCGGGTGCCGGGCGACCTCGCGGTGGTCGGCTTCGACGGGCTGCGCCTCGGCGACCTGGTCGAACCCGCCCTGACCACGGTCGCGCTCGACATCGGCAGGCTCGGCGCCCTCGCCGTCGACGAGGCGGCCCGTCTCCTCTCGGCCCCCGAGCACCCGGTCCCCGGGGCCGCCCTGGAGGTCCACGGCACGCTCCTGCCCCGCGCCTCGGCCTGACCCTCCGGCCCCGCGCCCGTACGCCGCACCTCCGGGGTGCCGGACCCCGAACGGGCCCGCGCCGCGGCGTGGTTGTCGCCGCCGGACGCGCGGCGCGGGCCCGGGGGCCGGGGTTGTCCGTTCCCTTGACACCGCCGATACCCGCACGCACACTTCCGGACATTCCCGTGAACGTTCACGTGAGCGCTCATGAGGCTTCCGGAGGGCTCCGATGACGCTGACTCGACGCAGGCTGCTGACCGGCGCTGCGGCACTCGGCCCCCTCGCACAGACGCTGCAGGTGGCGCTCGCGCAGCTCAACGGCGCCTACGTGACGGACTACAGCGTCGTCATGGCGGGCACGCTGGTCGCGATCGTGCCGCTGGTCGTCGTCTTCCTCATCGGCGCCCGGCACTTCGTCGGCAACATCGCCGCCGGCGCGCTCAAGGGCTGAAAGGAAGCCATGCTCCCCTCCGTACCGTCCCGGCACGCCCCGTACCTGGAGGACCCGGCCCCCGGCAGCGGCGCGTTGCCGCCGCGCGCCGCCTTCGCCTCGGACGCGCCCCGGCTCAGCCTGGACGGGACGTGGCGCTTCCGCCTCTCCCCCTCGCCCGCTGCGGCGCCGGACGGCGTGGAGCGCGACGGCTTCGACGTGTCGCAAGCCGCGGGCTGGTCGGACCTGCCGGTCCCCGCGCACTGGCAGCTGCACGGCCACGGCGCGCCCGCCTACACCAACATCGACTACCCGTTCCCCGTCGACCCGCCGCGGGTGCCGTCGAAGAACCCGACGGGCGACTACCGGCTGGAGTTCGACCTGCCGCACGGGTGGCCTGAAGGCCCTGCCGTGCTGCGCTTCGACGGCGTCGACTCGTGCGGCCTCGTCCGGCTGAACGGCACGGAGCTCGGCGTGACGAAGGGCAGCAGGCTCCCCTCGGAGTTCGCGGTCGGCCCGCTGCTGCGGGCGCGCGGCAACGTGCTCGCCGTGCGGGTGCACCAGTGGTCGGCCGCCTCCTACCTGGAGGACCAGGACATGTGGTGGCTGTCTGGGATCTTCCGCTCCGTCGCCCTCCTCGCGCCCCGCCGACGGCGTGCGGGACGTCGAGGTGCGGGCCGGGTACGACCACACGACGGGCGCCGGCACGCTGTGCGTGCGCGCCGAGGGCGGGCGCGTCCTGGTCGACGTGCCGGAGCTCGGCGTCAGCGGCCTGCCCGCGGGCGAGGCCCTCGAACTGCCGGGCGTCGAGCCGTGGAGCGCGGAGCGCCCGAGGCTGTACGAGGGGACGGCGTACACCGGCGCCGAGCGGGTGCCGCTGCGGATCGGCTTCCGGACGGTGGCGATCGAGGACGGGGTGCTCAAGGCCAACGGGCGCCGGATCGTGTTCCGGGGCGTGAACCGGCACGAGTTCCACCCCGCGCACGGGCGCGCGCTGCCGTACGCGAGTGCCGTCGCCGACGTGGAGCTGATGAAGCGCCACAACGTCAACGCCGTGCGCACCAGCCACTACCCGCCCGACCCGGCCTTCCTCGACCTGTGCGACCGCTACGGCCTGTGGGTGGTCGACGAGTGCGACCTGGAGACCCACGGCTTCGAGCGGCTGGACTGGGCGGGCAACCCCGGCGGCGACGCGCGGTGGGCCGACGCCGTGCTCGACCGGATGCGCCGCACCGTCGAGCGGGACAAGAACCACCCCTCGGTGGTGCTGTGGTCGCTCGGCAACGAGGCGCACACCGGCCCCAACCTGGCGGCCGCCGCCGACTGGACGCACCGGCGCGACCCGTCGCGACCCGTGCACTACGAGGGCGACCGCGCGTGCGCGTACGTCGACGTCCACAGCAGGATGTACGCCTCACACGAGGAGGTCGACCGCATCGGGCGCGGCGACCCGGCCGAGCTCGACCACCCGCGCCAGCGCGAACTGCCCTTCATTCTCTGCGAGTTCGCGCACGCCATGGGCAACGGCGCGGGCGGGCTGCTGGAGTACCGGGAGCTGTTCGAGCGCCACCCGCGCTGCCAGGGCGGCTTCCTGTGGGAGTGGATCGACCACGGCATCGCCCGCAGGGACACCGCGGGACGCCCGTACTTCGCCTACGGCGGCGACTTCGGCGAGGACATCCACGACGGCAACTTCGTGATCGACGGCGCCGTCTTCCCCGACCGCACCCCCTCCCCCGCGCTGAGAGAGTTCGCGAAGGTCTTCGAGCCGGTGCGGATCGGCGCCGCCGCCGACGGGACGCTCACGGTGGCCAATCTGTACGACACGGTCGCGCTGGACCATCTCGCCTTCACCTGGACGCTGGAGGAGGAGGGCGTGCCGGTCGCCTCGGGCCCCCTCGACGTGGGGCACGTACCGCCGGGCGGCACCGCGCGGGTGGCGCGGCCCGCGCTGCCGCCCCTCGCCGGCGAGAGCTGGCTGACGGTACGCGCCGCGCTCGCGGCGGACGCGCCCTGGGCGCCCGCGGGCCACGAGGTGGCCTGGGGGCAGGTGCGCGTGCGCCCGCGCGCGGCCCGGGCGCCGCTGCCGCCTGCCGCGGCGCCCGTGGCCCGCGCCGGGGGGCTGATCGCGCTCGGACCCGGGCGCTTCGACGCGGCGACCGGGCTGCTCGTGGAGTTGGGCGGCCACCCCGTCGAGGGGCCGCTGCTCGACCTGTGGCGCGCGCCCACGGACAACGACAGGGGCTCGCAGGACCCGGAGGCGGCGCGGTGGCGCGGTGCCGGTCTGCACCGGCTGCACCACAGACTGGACGCGGTCGAGCAGGCCGCGGGGGCCGAGGGGCCCGCGCTGCTGGTGCGCACGCGGGTGGCGCCCCCGGCGCGCGGCTTCGGCATGCGCGCCCTGTACCGGTGGAGCGCACACGCCGGGGCGCTGCGGCTGCGGGTGGACCTGGCGCCCGAGGGCACCTGGCCGTGCACCGTGCCGAGGCTCGGCCTGCGGATGGCGCTGCCCGGCGCGTTCGACACGGCCGAGTGGTTCGGCGGCGGCCCCGGCGAGGCGTACGCGGACAGCAGGCAGGCGGCGCGCACCGGCCGCCACGCCGCGGGCGTCGACGCGCTCCAGACCCCGTACGTGCGGCCGCAGGAGAACGGCAACCGGGTGGACGCCCGGTGGCTCACGCTGACCGCGCGGGACGGCACGGGGGTGCGGATCGAGGGCGACCCGGTCTTCGACTTCACCGCGCGCCGCTGGCGCACCGAGGACCTGGAGGCGGCGGCCCACACCACGGACCTGGCGCCAGGGCCCCTGATCCACCTCAACCTGGACCTGGCGCAGCACGGCCTCGGCTCCGCGGCCTGCGGCCCCGGCGTGCTTCCCGCGCACCGCCTGTACGCGCGCCCCGCAGCCCTCACCCTGACGTTCGCACCGCTCTGCGCGTGACGGGCGGGCCGGGACCGCACAGGCGGGACTTCTGGGCCGGCGGGGGCGTGGCCTAACCTCCCGACCATGGACAATGACGCAGCAGAGGTGTGGATCCCGTACAGGGCGGACGAGATCGCGGGGCTGCCCGGCGGCCTCACCTACCGGTTCTGGGACGGCGGCGAGGAGTACCCCGGCGACCCGGCGCGGTGCGCCTTCTACACGGTGCCCTATCTGAAGGGGCCCGAGGTCGCGCGGCGGCCGCTGGCCGCGATGAGCTCGCTCCGGGTCGTGCAGACGCTCTCCGCGGGCGTCGACCACGTGCTGCCGGGGCTCGCCGCGGTGCCCCGCGGGGTGGCGCTGTGCAACGCCAAGGGGGTGCACGAGGCGAGCACCGCCGAGCTCGCGCTGACGCTGACCCTCGCCTCGCTGCGGAACATACCGGGATTCGTGCGGGCGCAGGAGCGCGAGGAGTGGCTCTCCGGGTTCTTCCCCGCGCTCGCCGACCGGTCGGTGCTCATCGTCGGCTACGGGTCGATCGGCTCCGCCATCGAGGACCGGCTCGCGGCGTTCGAGTGCGCGCGGGTCGCGCGCGTCGCGCGCTCCGCGCGCACCACCGCGCGCGGGCCCATTCATACGCTTTCCGATCTGCCGGATCTGCTCCCCGACGCCGATGTGGTGATCCTCTCCACGCCGTTGACGGACGCGACCCGGGGGCTCGTCGGCACCGACTTCCTCGCGCGCATGAAGGACGGCGCGCTGCTCGTCAACGTCGCGCGCGGCGCAGTCGTCGACACGAAGGCCCTGCTCGCCGAGGTGACGGCGGGCCGGCTCACCGCGGCGCTCGACGTCACGGACCCGGAGCCGCTGCCCGCGGGACACCCCCTCTGGCACGCGCCGGGCGTCCTCGTGAGCCCCCATGTCGGAGGCTCCACCTCCGCGTTCGAACCCCGGGCCAAAAGGCTCCTCTCGGCACAACTGACCCGGCTCGCCGGGGGTGAAGCACTCCATAACGTGGTAATGACCACAGAGTGAGCCCGTCACGGAGCGCCCCTCCGTGACCACGCTGCGCAGCCGCCCCGGACGCGGTGCCACGTCACCCGAGACCGTCACGGAGAGTAGAGATACTATGTCGCTGAGTGACGGCTCTGGTGTATCGTCCCGATCTGGGGGCTGCGTCGCGTGTGGGGCGGCGTCGGGAGCGACCAGAATCCGAGGGGGGCGACGGGCGATGCACGGCCGATGGACCGACAGGACCGACCAACCGAAAGCGACATGTCCCGGAGCGGGCCGATGAGCGCCGAGGGAGCCCTCGTCGGCCGCCGCCGGGCCGGCGGCAGCGGCGGGCTGCTCGCGCAGCTCGCGCTCGCGCTGGTCTGCGCCGGCTATGCGGCGGGCGCTGCGACGGGCTGGGGCTCGCAGGAAGTCTCGGTCTTCATGGGCGACTTCGGGCTCAGTCTGGCCGCGCTGATCGCGGCGGTCTCCTGCTTCGTGTACGCGCGCGGCAAGGGCCGCAGCTTCCGTTCCGCCTGGCTGCTGTTCTCGCTGTCGTCGTTCATGGCGGCGGGCGGCAACGCCATATGGGGGTGGTACGAGGTGGTGCTGCGCGAGCCCGTGCCCGCGCCCTCCCTCGCCGACCTGTTCTTCCTCTGCTTCGCGCCCCCGGCCATCGTCGGCCTCCTCGTCCTCGCCAAGCGCCCCGCGACCAAGGCCGGCTGGGTCTGCCTCGGCCTCGACGCCTGGCTGATCGGCGGCTCGCTGCTGACGCTCTCCTGGAGCCTGGCGCTCGCCCACACGGCGCGGGTCGACGGCCCGAGCGTCCCGCAGGCCGCCCTCGCGCTGGCCTACCCGCTGCTGGACATCGTGCTGGTGAGCATGGTGCTCGCGCTGCATTTCCGGCACACGGCGAGTCGTACCGCGGTCAACACCGCGATCAGCGCACTCGCGTTGACGGTCCTGTGCGACGGCCTGTTCACCTCGCCGCTGCTGCGCGCCGAGTACCGCTCGGGCCAGTTGCTCGACGCGGGCTGGTTCGCGGGATCCCTGCTTCTCGCGTACGCGCCCTGGGGCGTGCGGCACCTGCCGGAGGTCAGGCAGCGCCCCGCGGCGCGCCGGCGCAGCGGCGTCGCGGGCGTGCTCGCCGCCCTCACGCCGTATCTGTCGGCGGCGGTCTGCACGCTCGGCATCCTGTACACGGCCGTGGAGGGCCACCAGGTCGACCGGGTGGTGATCCTCACCGGCTGCACGGTGGTGCTCGCGCTCGTGGTGCGGCAGGGCATCATGCTCGTCGACCATGTGGCGCTCACCCAGGAACTGGCCCAGAAGGAGAACCACTTCCGCTCCCTGGTCCAGGGGTCGAGCGACGTCATCATGATCGCCGCGCCGTCCGGCGTGCTGCGGTACGTGAGCCCCGCGGCCTCCGGCGTGTACGGCCGCGGCGCCGAGGAGCTCGAAGGCGTGGAGCTCGCCTCCCTGATCCACCCCGCCGACCTCGGCAAGGTCGTCCACGAGGTGCGCCGCTTCCTCGCCTCCCCGCCCGCGCGGGAGCCCAGCGCCCGCGTCGAGTACCGCTTCAGGTCGGGCACCGGCGGCTGGCTCAACGTGGAGTCGACGGTCAACCGCCACGAGGACGGGCTGATCTTCAACAGCCGCGATGTCACCGAACGCGTGCGCCTGCAGGCCCAGTTGCAGCACAACGCGGAGCACGACCCGCTGACGGACCTGCCCAACAGAGCGCTGTTCACCCGCCGGGTGGGCCAGGCGCTCGCCGGGCGGCGCGCCGGGGACGCGGGCACGGCGGTCCTCTTCATCGACCTCGACGGCTTCAAGGGCGTCAACGACCGCCTCGGCCACCAGGTCGGCGACGAGCTGCTGATCCACGCGGCCCGGCGCCTCCAGGCCTCGGTGCGCGCGGGCGACACGGCGGCGCGCCTCGGCGGCGACGAGTTCGCCGCCCTCGTGCTGACCGGCGAGGGCGGGGGCGCGGACGGCGCATCGCGGGCCGACCGGGAGCGCACGGTCGGGGAGATCGCGGACCGGCTGCGGCTGACCCTGTCGGAGCCGTACCGCATCGAGGGGCACGACGTGCGGGTGGCCGCCTCGATCGGGATCGCCTTCGCCGAGCCCGGCGCGGACCCGGCCGACCTGATGCGCAACGCCGACCTCGCCATGTACCGCGCGAAGGCCGCGGGCAAGAACCGTGTCGAGCTGTACGCGCCCCAGCTGCGCTCCGACGCGGTGCGCAGCGCGGAGCTGACCGGCCGGGTGCGCACCGCGCTGCACGAGGGCCAGTTCGCCCTGCTGCACCAGCCCGTGGTGGACCTCGCGACGGGCCGCATCTGCGGGGTGACCGCGCAGCCGCGCTGGCGGGCGCCGCAGGGCCTGCTGTTCACGCCGGCCGAGTTCCTGCGCATCGCCGACGACCACGACCACGGCAGGGCCGCCGAGTTCGGGCATCGGCTGCTCGACGACGCGGTGCGGCGGGCCGCCGAGCGCCTCAGGGCGACGGGGCACGAAGCACCCGTCGTCGTACGGCTACCCGCGCGGCGCCTGCTGGACCGGCCGCCGCGGCTCGACTCGGTCGAGGCGCTGCTGACCCGGCACGGCCTGCCCTCCGGGTCGCTGACGATCGAGCTGGCGGACGCCGACCACGGCGTGGACCCCGAGGAGCTCGAGCGGCGGCTGCGGGCGCTGCGCCGCCTCGGCGTGCGGATCGCGCTCGACGGCTTCGGCAGCGGCTTCTCCGCCATCCACGCCTTACGCAGCCTGCCGCTCGACGCGCTCAAGCTCGACCGGGGCCTGGTCGAGGGCATCGCGGAGTCGCCGCGGCTCCACCGCATCACCGCGGGGCTGCTGCGGATCGCCGGCGACCTCGGCATGCAGTCCGTCGCGGACGGCGTGGACCGGCCCGACCAGATACTGGCGCTGCGGGCCCTCGGCTGCACGCACGGCCAGGGCGCCGCGTTCTCCGGGCCGCTGGACGAGCACCGGCTGCGCCGGGCCCTCGGCCGCGGCGCGTATCCGCTGCCCTCCTCCGAGGAGGCGGACGGCGCGGTCCTGGTGCCTGGCGGTGCCGGACGGCCGGTCGCGCGGGCCGCGGGAAGCGGGCCGCACGGCGCGGGCGGCGCCCAGGGCGGCCAGGGGCTGCCGGCGTCCGCGGGAGAGCCGGTGCAGGGCCGCAGGAGCGCCGGCGGCCCGCCCGCGGTCCTCGGGCCCGCGGGCGCGGTCGCGCTGCCGTCGGGCGTCGGCGGCGCCCCCGCGGGGCCCGGCCCCTCCGGGGTGCCGGGGGCCGTCGGGGTGTGCGGGCCAAGTGCCCCCGAGGGGGCGGTCCGTGGACTGTTCGGCGCGTCGCTCTCGGCGCTCGGCGCGGGGCCGCTCCGCGGTGACCGCCCCGGCTTCCCGTCCGCCCGCTCGAATGGTGAGACGTCCGTCCCACCCACTTGACAGGCAGGGCGCGCCGGGAGGATGGTCAGAGCCATGCGCACCCGAATTCTCGTACTTGGACAGCGCGTCGGCTGAAGCAGAGCCCGTACACCGGCTCCGCGGACCCTCACCGACGCGCTCCCCTCGCTTGCCCTACGGCACGGGGGGTTTTTTGTTGCACCGGCACCCTCAACGACCCTCGCGAAGTCCCGCGAAACCCCAGCCCTGAGAAGAGAAGCCGATGACCGAGCAGGCCACCGGGGCCCACCATCCGCAGCCGCGGCCCCGCAGCGGCGCAGCGCCGTCCGCCCCCGTCGAACACGTCACGGGCGCCCAGTCCCTGATCCGCTCGCTTGAGGAGGTGGGGGCCGACACGGTGTTCGGCATCCCCGGTGGTGCGATCCTCCCGGCGTACGACCCGATGATGGACTCGACTCGCGTGCGCCACGTGCTCGTCCGCCACGAGCAGGGCGCGGGCCACGCCGCGGTGGGCTACGCGCAGGCCACGGGCAAGGTCGGGGTGTGCATGGCGACGTCGGGGCCCGGTGCGACCAACCTGGTCACGCCGATCGCCGACGCACACATGGACTCGGTGCCGATCGTCGCCATCACCGGCCAGGTCGCCTCGAAGGCGATCGGCACGGACGCCTTCCAGGAGGCGGACATCGTCGGCATCACGATGCCGGTCACCAAGCACAACTTCCTGGTGAAGGACGCGAAGGACATCCCGCGCACCATCGCGGAGGCCTTCCACATCGCGGGCACCGGCCGTCCAGGACCTGTCCTCGTGGACATCGCCAAGGACGCGCTCCAGTCGCAGACGGCCTTCTCCTGGCCGCCGGTGCTCGACCTGCCGGGCTACCGCCCGGTGACCAAGCCGCACGCGAAGCAGATCAGGGAGGCGGCGAAGCTGATCGTCCGGGCGAAGCGCCCGGTGCTGTACGTGGGCGGCGGCGTCGTCAAGTCCGGGGCCACGGCGGAGCTGAGGGTGCTCGCCGAGCTGACGAAGGCGCCCGTCACCACGACGCTGATGGCGCTGGGCGCCTTCCCCGACAGCCACCCGCAGCACGTGGGCATGCCGGGCATGCACGGGGCCGTCACGGCGGTGACCGCGCTGCAGAAGGCCGACCTGATCGTGGCGCTGGGGGCCAGGTTCGACGACCGGGTCACCGGCAAGCTGGACAGCTTCGCGCCGCACGCGAAGATCGTGCACGCCGACATCGACCCGGCGGAGATCGGCAAGAACCGCGAGGCCGACGTGCCGATCGTGGGGGACGCCCGCGAGGTGCTCGCCGACCTGGTGCAGGCGGTGCAGGCGGAGCACGCGGCGGGCACGCTGGGCGAGGCGGCGAGCACCGGCTACCAGGCATGGTGGAAGGACCTGGACCGCTGGCAGCAGACGTACCCGCTCGGCTACGACCAGCCGGAGGACGGCTCGCTCTCCCCGCAGCAGGTCATCCAGCGCATCGGGCAGCTGGCCCCCGAGGGCACGGTGTACGCGGCGGGCGTCGGCCAGCACCAGATGTGGGCGGCGCACTTCATCGACTACGAGAAGCCCGCGACCTGGCTGAACTCGGGCGGCGCCGGGACGATGGGGTACGCGGTGCCGGCCGCGATGGGCGCGAAGGCCGGGCGGCCGGACCGCACGGTCTGGGCGATCGACGGCGACGGCTGCTTCCAGATGACCAACCAGGAGCTCACCACCTGCGCGCTCAACAACATCCCGATCAAGGTCGCCATCATCAACAACGGCGTCCTCGGGATGGTGCACCAGTGGCAGAACCTCTTCTACAACCAGCGCTACTCGCACACCACCCTGCGCGACGACAGCGACGGCGCGAGCCGGCCGAGCAGCGGCACGCGCGTGCCGGACTTCGTGAAGCTGTCCGAGGCCATGGGGTGCGTGGGGATCCGCTGCGAGTCGCCCGACGAGCTGGACGCGGTGATCGCGAAGGCCAACGCCATCAACGACCGCCCCGTGGTGGTCGACTTCATCGTCCACGAGGACGCGATGGTGTGGCCGATGGTCGCCGCCGGGACGTCGAACGACGAGATCATGGCCGCCCTCGGCGTCCGCCCCGACTTCGGTGACGTGTCCGACGACTGAACCGACCGACCCGACAGCCGCGACCGAGAGACCCAGAGAGACTCCCATGTCCACGAAGCACACGCTCTCCGTCCTGGTCGAGAACACGCCCGGCATCCTCGCGAGGATCGCCGCGCTGTTCTCCCGCCGGGGCTTCAACATCGACTCGCTCGCGGTCGGTGTCACCGAACACCCCGACATCTCCCGCATCACGATCGTGGTGAATGTCGAGGACCTGCCCCTGGAGCAGGTGACGAAGCAGCTCAACAAGCTGGTGAACGTCCTGAAGATCGTCGAACTCGAGCCGGGCGCTGCGATCCAGCGCGAGCTCGTGCTGGTGAAGGTCCGCGCCGACAACGAGACCCGCAGCCAGATCGTCGAGATCGTCCAGCTGTTCCGCGCCAAGACCGTGGACGTCTCCCCCGAGGCCGTCACCATCGAGGCGACCGGCTCCAGCGAGAAGCTGGGCGCCATGCTCAAGATGCTGGAGCAGTACGGGATCAAGGAGCTCGTGCAGTCCGGCACGATCGCCATAGGGCGCGGCGCGCGGTCCATCACGGACCGCAGCCTGCGCGCCCTCGAGCGCAGCGCCTGAGCCCCCTGGCTCTCGCGCGCTCACCCCTGCCGGACCGCATCGCGAGACCGGCAGTCCGCCTCCGGCGCCCCCGCCGTACGGTGGGACGCACCACCAGCACCACTGTCAACAAGGAGAAGAATCCGTGGCCGAGCTGTTCTACGACGACGACGCCGACCTGTCCATCATCCAGAACCGCAAGGTCGCGGTCATCGGCTACGGCAGCCAGGGCCACGCCCACGCGCTGTCGCTGCGCGACTCCGGTGTGGATGTCCGGGTCGGCCTGCACGAGGGCTCCAAGTCCAGGGCGAAGGCCGAGGAGCAGGGGCTGCGCGTGGTCACGCCCGCCGAGGCCGCGGCCGAGGCCGACGTCATCATGATCCTGGTGCCCGACCCGATCCAGGCGCAGGTCTACGAGGAGTCCGTCAAGGACAACCTCAAGGACGGCGACGCCCTGTTCTTCGGCCACGGCCTGAACATCCGCTACGACTTCATCAAGCCGCCGGCCAACGTCGACGTGTGCATGGTCGCGCCGAAGGGCCCCGGCCACCTGGTCCGCCGCCAGTACGAGGAGGGCCGCGGCGTCCCGTGCATCGTGGCGGTCGAGCAGGACCCCACGGGCAAGGGCCTCGAACTGGCGCTGGCCTACGCGAAGGGCATCGGCGGCACCCGCGCGGGCGTCATCAAGACGACCTTCACCGAGGAGACGGAGACCGACCTCTTCGGCGAGCAGGCCGTGCTGTGCGGCGGCACCTCGGCGCTGGTGAAGGCGGGCTTCGAGACGCTGGTCGAGGCCGGCTACCAGCCGGAGATCGCGTACTTCGAGTGCCTGCACGAGCTGAAGCTGATCGTGGACCTCATGTACGAGGGCGGCCTGGAGAAGATGCGCTGGTCGGTCTCCGAGACCGCCGAGTGGGGCGACTACGTCTCGGGCCCGCGGATCATCAACGACCAGACCAAGGCCGAGATGAAGAAGATCCTGGGCGAGATCCAGGACGGCTCGTTCGCCAAGACCTGGATGGACGAGTACCACGGCGGTCTGAAGAAGTACAACGCGTACAAGAAGGCCGACGCCGACAGCCTCCTCGCGACCACGGGCGCCGAGCTGCGCAAGCTGATGAGCTGGGTCGACGACTCCGAGGGCTGAGCCGGAGCAGGGGCCCCGCGGCGCGCAGCGCTGCGGGGCCCCGCAGCCGCGCCCGGCGGCCGGGCGCGGCCCCCGGTACGTGAAACATGTGAAGCATGCACGTATGAGTGATCCTGCCGCTCGGGTGGGACCAGCCGCCGGCAACGGCACTAGACTCTGCACCACACGCGTCGGGCCCACAGCGTCGTGCGTCTTTCACGCGGACGAGGGTGTGTCGTCATGATCCGGCAAGGTCATGCTGAGCCTGCACACCCCCATGACACCTCCACCGCATGCGGCCGCTGGGACGGCCGTCCGCAATGGGACTTGTGAGGACACACGTGAGCGATAAACCTGTCGTACTCATCGCTGAAGAGTTGTCACCCGCCACCGTCGACGCACTCGGTCCGGACTTCGAGATCCGGCACTGCAACGGCGCCGACCGCGCGGAGCTGCTGCCCGCGATCGCCGACGTCGACGCGATCCTGATCCGCTCGGCCACCAAGGTCGACGCGGAGGCCGTGGCCGCCGCGAACAGGCTGAAGGTCGTCGCCAGGGCCGGCGTCGGTCTGGACAACGTGGACGTGCCCGCCGCCACCAAGGCCGGCGTCATGGTCGTCAACGCGCCGACGTCGAACATCGTGACCGCAGCCGAGCTCGCCTGCGGCCTGCTGATCTCCAGCGCGCGCAACATCCCGCAGGCCAACGGCGCGCTGAAGAACGGCGAGTGGAAGCGCTCCAAGTACACGGGTGTCGAGCTGAGCGAGAAGGTGCTCGGCGTGGTCGGCCTCGGCCGCATCGGTGTGCTCGTGGCGCAGCGGATGGCCGCGTTCGGCATGAAGATCGTGGCGTACGACCCGTATGTGCAGGCCGCGCGGGCCGCGCAGATGGGCGTGAAGCTGGTGACGCTCGACGAGCTGCTCGAAGCGGCCGACTTCATCACGGTGCACCTGCCGAAGACCCCGGAGACGCTGGGCCTGATCGGCGACGAGGCGCTGCACAAGGTGAAGCCGACGGTGCGGATCGTCAACGCCGCGCGCGGCGGGATCGTGGACGAGGAGGCGCTGGCGTCCGCCCTCAAGGAGGGCAGGGTCGCGGGCGCGGGCCTCGACGTGTACACGAAGGAGCCCTGCACGGACTCGCCGCTGTTCGAGTTCGACCAGGTCGTGGCGACGCCGCACCTGGGCGCCTCGACGGACGAGGCGCAGGAGAAGGCGGGCATCTCGGTCGCCAAGTCGGTGCGCCTCGCGCTCGCGGGCGAGCTGGTGCCCGACGCGGTCAACGTGCAGGGCGGTGTGATCGCCGAGGACGTGCGCCCGGGGCTGCCGCTCGCGGAGAAGCTGGGCCGGATCTTCACCGCGCTCGCCGGCGAGGTCGCGGTGCGCCTCGATGTCGAGGTGTGCGGCGAGATCACCCAGCACGATGTGAAGGTGCTCGAACTCTCCGCGCTCAAGGGCGTGTTCGAGGATGTCGTGGCGGAGACGGTGAGCTATGTCAACGCGCCGCTGTTCGCGCAGGAGCGCGGCGTCGAGGTGCGTCTCACCACGTCGAGCGAGTCGCCCAACCACCGCAATGTGGTGACGGTGCGCGGCACCCTGTCGGGCGGCGAGGAGGTCTCGGTCTCCGGCACGCTGGCCGGTCCGAAGCACCTGCTGAAGGTCGTCGCGATCGGCGAGTACGACGTGGACGTGGCGCTCGCCGACCACATGGTGGTGCTGCGCTACGAGGACCGCCCCGGTGTGGTCGGCACGGTCGGCCGGATCCTCGGCGAGGCGGGGCTGAACATCGCGGGCATGCAGGTGTCGCGGGCGGAGGAGGGCGGCGAGGCGCTGGTCGTCCTCACCGTGGACGACACCGTGCCGCAGCCGGTGCTCACGGAGATCTCGGCGGAGATCGGCGCCACGTCGGCGCGCTCGGTGAACCTGGAGGACTGACCTCCCGGCCCCTTGCGGGCGGGAGGGAGCACGACGCGTGTGCGAAGCGAGGGGCCCGGCCGTGTGCCGGGCCCCTCGGCGTTCCCCGGCCGCCTGCGGGCCCGCGCCGCTCCCCTGTGCCCCCGCCGGTGTACGCCGCGGGCCGGGGGTGATCATGGTAGGGGTCGACTGGGAGCCTCCCGCGCGCGGGGAGGTGAGAGGGGTTCTCGCAGGTGGAGCGCAGGAGGATCGGCGCCGGTGTGCTCGGGGTGGGCGCGGTAGGGCTCGGCTGCGCGCCGATGAGCTGGGCGTACAGCCGCTCGCAGCGGCGGGGCGAGGTGTCGGAGCGCACGGTGCACGCGGCGCTCGACGCGGGCGTGGAGCTGCTGGACACCGCCGACATGTACGGGCCGTTCACCAACGAGCTGCTGCTCGGCCGGGTGCTCGCGACGCGGCGGGCCGACGCGTTCGTGTCGACCAAGTGCGGGCTGCTCGTCGGGGACCAGCACCTGGTGACCGACGGGCGTCCCGAGTATGTGCGACGGGCCTGCGACGCGTCGCTGCGGCGGCTGCGCACGGACGTCATCGACCTGTACCAGCTGCACCGCGCCGACCCGGAGATACCGGTCGAGGAGACCTGGGGCGCGCTGGCCGAGCTGGTCACGGCGGGCAAGGTGCGGGCGCTCGGGATGTGCGCTGTGGGGCTGCGCGACGGTCCGGGGCGCGCCGGGCGCGTGCGGGAGGCGCCGTACGCGGCGGCGGTGCGGCAGCTGGCGCGGATGCAGCAGGTGTTCCCGGTCTCCGCGGTGCAGGCGGAGCTCTCGGTGTGGGCGCCCGAGGCGCTCGAACTGCTGCTGCCGTGGTGCGCGGAGCGCGGTGTGGGGTTTCTGGCGGCGATGCCGCTCGGCCGGGGCTTTCTGACGGGGACGCTCACGCCGGGGCAGGGCTTCGAGGAGGACGACGTACGGGCGCGGCACCCGCGTTTCACCGCCGAGATGATGGCGGCGAACCAGCCGTTGGTCGCGGGGCTGCGGCGGGTCGCCGAGCGACACGGGGCGACCCCGGCGCAGGCGGCGCTCGCCTGGGTGCTCGGGCGCGGCAGGCAGGTGGTGGCCGTGCCGGGCACGAAGCGCCCGGACTGGGCGGTGGAGAACGCGGCGGCGGCGCGGCTGCGCCTCACGCCGCGTGACCTGGCGGACATCGCGGCGCTGCCGCCGGCCAGGTCGTCCTGGGACTGACCGGGGCGGGCGTGGTGAGGGGGCGCGGCCGGAATCCGGTGCGCGCCGGGTGCGCGGGGGCGGGGTCGTGGGCGACAGTGGTGGAGGGTGTGCGACACCTCGGGTCGCCGCCGTACGCCGTCGAAGGGATGGGCCGAGCCGTGCGACGTACCGCAGTGCAGTCGGCGGCGGCAGCCGCCGCGCTCCTCCTGGCCGCGGGGTGCACCGGGTCGGCGGCGGACTCCGGTGCAGGCGCGTCCTCGCCGTCGGCCGCCGCGTCCGCGCCCCCGGCGTCGCCGGGCTCCGCGTCGCCGGGTTCCGCCTCGCCCGCTGTGCCGGCCGAGCGGGGTTCCGTACGGGTGGTCCGCACGCTCGCCGAGAACCTCAAGTCGCCGTGGGGCCTGGCCGCGCTGCCCGGCGGCGGTGGCCTGCTGGTGTCGTCCCGCGACGAGGCGGTGATCACCAGGGTGGACGCGCGCAGCGGCCGGAAGACGGAGCTCGGCCGGGTCCCCGGGGTGTCGCCCGCGGGCGAGGGCGGGCTGCTCGGGATCGCGCTGCCGCCGTCGTTCTCCTCCGACCACCTCGTCTACGCGTACCTGACCACCCGCTCGGACAACCGGATCGTGCGCATGGCGTACGACTCTTCGAAGCCCGCGGGGCGGCAGCTCGGGGCTGCGCACACCGTGCTGACGGGCATCCCGAAGGGGTTCGTGCACAACGGCGGGCGGATCGCCTTCGGGCCCGACGGAATGCTGTACGCGGGCACCGGCGAGTCGGGCGACACCGGGAAGTCGCAGGACAAGGGGTCGCTCGGCGGCAAGATCCTGCGGATGACGCCGGACGGGGCGCCCGCGCCCGGCAACCCGTACAAGGGCTCCGTCGTCCACGACCTCGGCCACCGCAATGTGCAGGGCCTCGCATGGGACCCGGCGGGGCGGCTGTGGGCCTCGGAGTTCGGGCAGGACACCTGGGACGAGCTCAACCTGATCAGGCCGGGCCGCGACTACGGCTGGCCCGCGGTCGAGGGCAAGGGCCACCGTGCCGGGTTCACCGACCCGCTGGAGCAGTGGCACACCGACGACGCGTCCCCCAGCGGTATCGCGTACGCGGCGGGCTCCGTCTGGATGGCGTCGCTGCGCGGCGAGCGGCTGTGGCGCATCCCGCTCGACGGCGGGGAATCCGCGGGTCCTGTCCAGGCGTTCCTGAAGGGGAAGTACGGCCGCCTGCGTACGGTGCTCTCGGCCGGGGACGACAAGCTGTGGCTGGTCACGAGCAACACCGACACGCGCGGCACGCCCGAGCGGGGCGACGACAGGATCCTCCTGCTCCAGGTGCGCTGAGCTCAGGAGCAGGAGGCGGGCCGTGTTCAACATGATCGAGGATCTCTTCGCGCCGGGCAGGAAGCACACGGCGGAGGAGCAGAAGCGGCTCGAACTGAGCCGGGTCGACGTGGACGGCTCCGACCCCGGGCGCGGCCCGATAGACCTGGCCTCGGGGAAGGTCACGATCCGCCGCCCGGATGCGGATCGGGCGCCGGAGGCGCAGGACGCCCGCCCCGCCGAGGCGCCGTCCCCCGAGCCCGGCGCGTCCGCCGGGCCCCTGGCGTAGGCCCGGGGCCGCCGGGGCGCTCCTCCTGGCGAACCGCCCGGCGCCCCGGAGGCCCCCGCCTGAGGCGGGTGGCCGCGGGGCGCCTGGGGCACGGCCTCGCCCCGGGCTCAGGAGGCGGGGGCGGGGGCCGTGGGGGTGGCGGGCGCGCTGGGCAGCGAGGCGAACAGGTCGACGTACATGCCGAGCGAGACCACCACTCCGACAGCGCCGAGCACGAGTGCCGCGATCGCGACGGGCTTCGCCCAGGAGGCGCTCGCGGCCGCGGCCGCGGGCCGCAGGGCGACGAGTGCGATCACCGCGAGGATCGCGGCGACCAGCGCGACCGCGCCGTTGATCGCGGCGGTGGTGTGCCAGCCGTCGCCGTACAGCTCGGCGATCTGCCGGCTCGCGGAAGCGGACTGGCTGGTGTGCAGCTGGCCGACGAGCGTCTCGCGCTCCGCCCCGACGCGGCCGGTCCAGGTCCCGGTGAGGGAGACGACGCCGAGCGCCGCAGCGACCACAGCGGTGGTTGCAGCGCCGACCCCGCGCGAGGTGCGGGGCGGTACGGCGTCGTCGGCGCCCTCGTCGGGGGACGCGTCGTCCGCGACCGCGCCGCCTTCGGCCCCGTCTGCGGTGCCGCTCTCCGTCGCCGTGGCCTCCGCTGCCGCCGTGCGCTCCTTCTCGTCGTGCTCGTTCCCGGTGGCGGCTTCCGGTTCTGTCGTCGTGGTGCTGGGGGTGGGGTTCATACGGCGCACGCTAGGGGCGCCTCCTGAGAGCTTTCTTAATCCCGTCGGTGTGATCCCGCCGCGTGGCGGCTCCCGGCCCGGCGCTCCGGCTCGGCGCGGGGGCGGCGGAGCCACCGCTGCACCTGCCGCTCGGCACCGACGGCCACGCGTGTGTGACGGCGCACGGAAAGGGCCCGCGGGCCCCGGGGGATCGGCGTCCCCCGGGGCCCGCGGGCCCGGTCGCGCGGTCCGCGCCCCGCGGGTGCGGTCACCGCGGCGCGGCAGGCGTCAGGCCGGCAGGTGCCACTGCTGGTTCGAGCCGCCGAAGCACTGCCAGATCTGGAGCCTGGTCAGGTTGGCGGAGCTGTTGTCCGTGGCGTCCAGGCACTTGCCCGAGCCCTGGTTGACCAGGGTGCTGCCGCTGCCCTTGGACCACTTCTGGGCCGCGGTGCCGTTGCAGTCGTAGAGCTGGACCTTGGTGCCGTCGGCGGTGCCGGCGGCTGCCACGTCCATGCACTTGCCGAGGGCGCGCAGGGTGCCGTCGGAACCGACCGTCCACGACTGGGCGCCTGAGCCGTTGCAGTCGTAGAGCTGCACCGCGGTGCCGTTGGCGCTGCTGGCCGCGTTGACGTCCACGCACTTGCCGCCGATGCCGGTGATCTGGCCCGCGCCGCCGCCGGGGGGCGGGGTGGTGGTGCCGCCGCCGTTGATGCCGTTGAAGATGGTGCTGAACTGGTAGGTGCTCTGGGACGTGCCGCTGCAGTTGTTCGACGGGTCGTTGGTGCTGCCGCCGCACTGCCGGTCGCGGCCGAGCGCCCAGAAGGAGAGCTCCTGGATGCCGTTGGCCTTGGCGAAGTTGAGCACCGCGGTGGCGTTGGCGGTGGTGAACGTCTCTGACGGGGTGTCGTTGGCGCCCAGCATCGGGGTGTTGCCCTCCATGGCCCACAGCTGGGCGGCGGACTTGTCGGTCCAGATCGAACCGAGCTGGCCGTGCAGCGCGTTGGCCGCGTCGATGGCCGCCTGGCCCATGTCGGAGACGGGGCGCCCGTAGTCCATCGTCATCGGGTTGACGAGCGAGACGTTGACGCCCTGCGCCTTGGCGTCGCGGAGCAGGTTGAGCTGCGCGCCCGGCAGGCCCGAGGTGTCCGTGCCGAGGGTGTACTGCACCTGGAGGTTCTTGCCCGCCGCCGCGTACTCCTGCTGGAGCTGCGCGAGGGCCTGGTCGCGGCGGGTGTTGGCCGCGGTGTTCGACTCCTGGCCCGACTCGATGTCGAAGTCGACGCGGGTCAGGTTGAGCGCGTCGATGACCTTCTTGTACTGGGCCTTGACGGCGGAGACCGAGGAGCAGGCGACGGCCTCCTCGGTGCCCGAGGCGCCGCCGAAGGAGACCATCACGTCGCCGCCCGCGGCGCGCACCGCGTTGACGGCCGAGGTCCAGGATCCGTCCGTGACGTCGGTCGAGCCGTTGAACTTGGCGTTGCAGCCGCCCGCGTCGATGACGAAGGCGAGCGTGAAATACTTGGTCCCGCTGGAGTTGAGGGCGTTGGTCATCGCCGAGGGCGAGTTCCAGGTCTCGACGTACGGGGCGGAGAAGTGCGCGGGGAAGCCGGGGCCCGGGTTGGCGGCGGCGTTCGCCGCAGCGCCCGACACCATCACGGCGGTGCCTGCCATGGCGAGCACGGCGGGGCCCACGGCCAGGGATCTCTTGAGGGTACGCAGCACGGTGACACTCCTGTCATGCACGCATCAAGCGTGCGTGGGGGCGGACACAGGCGAGTGCGGAGCAGTCGAACCAGACGAACCAGATGAAGCAGCCAGAACAGTCGGAGCAAGGGGAGGCAGGCAGTCATGTGGCGGAACGGTGCTCGACCACATGAACGCGCTGTTGCTGAGAGCAGTAAAGGACTAGACCTTGACCGTGGTCAATCCCCCGGATTCAGAAGGCGAAGGAAAAACCCCGTCCCCGGGTGACGCGCCGTCACTTCCCGATGACGGCGAGCGCGCCCCAGAGCGCGACGGTCGCGGTCACCAGCGTGGCGGGCACGGTGACGAGGCCGAGGCGGGTGAAGTGGCCGAGCGTCGGCTCCGTACCGTGCTCGTGCAGGATCCGCCGCCACAGCAAAGTCGCGAGCGAGCCCACATAGGTCAGGTTGGGGCCGAGGTTGACCCCGATCAGCGCGGCGAGCACGGGGCCAGGACCCGCGGGGCCGACGACGGGCAGCAGCGCGAGGATCGCGGGCAGGTTGTTGATCACGTTGGCGAGGACCGCGGCGGCGACGGCGACCGCGAGCAGCGCCCCGAGCGACGAGCCGCCGGGCAGGACCGCCCCGATCCCGTCGCCGAGGCCGTTGTCGACCACCGCCTTCACGACGACGCCGAGCGCGAGGACGAAGAGGCAGAACAGCGGCGACGCCGAGCGCACGAGCCCGAGCAGCGTCACGCCCGCCCCGGGCGCCGCCGCCTCCGGGCCTGAGGGCCCGGGCCCCGGTATCCGTGGCCCGGTCTCTGCCGCGGGGGCGGGCGTACGGGCACGGGCCTGCGGGGCTCTTGGTGCCGTACGGCGGCCGCGCAGGAGCGCCCGTGCGGCGAGGACGGCGGCGCCGCCGAGGGCCGCCCACACCGGCTCGGTCCCGAGCAGCGAGGTGGCGGCGAATCCGGCGAGCGTCAGGCAGAGCACGACCGTCGTGAAGACGGGCAGCGGGCGGCGCCCGGCGCCGCGCGGCGGATGGCCGCCCGCCGCCAGGTCGGCGGCGAACCAGCGGCGGAAGACCCCGTACTCGACGGCGACCGCGACCAGCCAGGGCAGGGCCATCAGGGTCGCGAAGCGGAGGAAGGAGAGGCCGCTCGCGGAGAGCGCGAGCAGGTTGGTCAGATTGGAGACGGGCAGCAGCAGCGACGCGGTGTTCGCCAGGTGCGCGGAGGCGTACACATGCGGCCGCGCCCGCGCCCCCACCCGCGCGGTCGTGGCGAACACGACGGGCGTCAGCAGGACGACCGTGGCGTCCAGGCTGAGCACCGCCGTCGTCAGCGCGGCCACGGCGAACACCCCGGCGAGCAGCCGCCCCGGGCGGCCCCCGCACAACCGCGCCACCAGATCGCCGGCCGCCTCGAACAGGCCGTCAGCAGCGCACAGTTCCGCGAGGACGAGCACGGCAGCGAGGAACGCGACCACCGGCAGCAGCTCGCGGGTCTGCTGCCACGCCTCCCCCGGCGACACCGCGCCGAGCCCGATCACCAGCCCCGCGGCGGGCACCGCGGCCACCGCCTCGGGCAGCTTCCGCGGCCCGGCCACGGCGAACGCCAGCACCCCGAGCAGCAGCGCTGCGGAGACGACCTCGGCGGTGACGGTGTTCAGCGGAAGCTCCAGGGAGAGCGCGACAAAGGGGACGCTACGGCACGGTACGCGCGCGGACGCCCCGCACGGCGCCCGGGCTCGCCGCCCGGGCGCCGGCCCGGCGCGCGCCGGAGGCACCTGCGCGGGAGGGGGCGCCCACGCGGGGCCGAGCGGCGCGGAGGGCGGCGCGCCCCGGGGTGCGCCGCCCTCCGTGCCGCCGGCGATCAGCCCTCGACGCCGAGCCTCTCCAGGATCAGCTCACGGGCGCGGGCCGCGTCGGCCTGGCCGCGCGTGGCCTTCATGACGGCGCCGACGAGCGCGCCGACCGCGGCCGTCTTGCCGCCCTTGATCTTCTCGACGACGCCCGCGTTGCCCGCGATGGCCTCGTCCACGGCGGCGCCGAGCGCGCCGTCGTCGGAGACGACCTTGAGGCCGCGCTTCTCGACCACCGTGTCCGGGTCGCCCTCGCCCGCCAGCACGCCCTCGATGACCTGGCGGGCCAGCTTGTCGTTGAGGTCGCCCGCGGCGACGAGCGCGGTGACCCGCGCGACCTGCCGCGGCGTGATCGGCAGCTCGTCGAGCGCGCGGCCGGTCTCGTTGGCGTTGCGCGCCAGCTCGCCCATCCACCACTTGCGCGCCTGGTCCGCGGGGGCGCCCGCGTCGATCGTCGCGACGATCGGGTCGATGGCGCCCGCGTTGAGGATGGACTGCATGTCGTGCTCGGACACCCCCCACTCCTCGCGGAGCCTGTTGCGCCGCACCCGGGGCAGCTCGGGAAGCGAGGCCCTGATCTCCTCGACCCACTCGCGGGACGGGGCGACCGGCACCAGGTCGGGCTCGGGGAAGTACCGGTAGTCCTCGGCCTCCTCCTTCACCCGCCCCGAGGTGGTGGAGCCGTCCTCCTCGTGGAAGTGGCGGGTCTCCTGGAGGATCGTGCCGCCGGACGAGAGCACGGCGGCGTGCCGCTGGATCTCGAACCGTGCGGCGCGCTCGACGCTGCGCAGCGAGTTGACGTTCTTCGTCTCGGAGCGCGTGCCGAACGTCTCGGTGCCGTGGGGGCGCAGCGACAGGTTCACGTCGCAGCGCATCTGCCCCATCTCCATGCGGGCGTCGGAGACGCCCAGCGCCTTGATCAGCTCGCGCAGCTCGGCGACATAGGCGCGCGCGACCTCGGGGGCCCGCTCCCCCGCGCCCTCGATCGGCTTGGTGACGATCTCGATGAGCGGGATGCCGGCCCGGTTGTAGTCGAGCAGGGAGTGCGAGGCGCCGTGGATGCGGCCGGTCGCGCCGCCGATGTGCGTCGACTTGCCGGTGTCCTCCTCCATGTGGGCCCGCTCGATCTCCACCCGGAAGGTCTCCCCGTCCTCCAGCTGCACGTCGAGATAGCCGTTGAAGGCGATCGGCTCGTCGTACTGGGAGGTCTGGAAGTTCTTCGGCATGTCCGGATAGAAGTAGTTCTTCCGGGCGAAGCGGCACCACTCGGCGATCTCGCAGTTCAGCGCGAGGCCGATACGGATCGCGGACTCCACGCCCACCGCGTTGACGACGGGCAGCGCCCCCGGCAGGCCGAGGCACGTCGGGCACGTCTGCGCGTTCGCGGGCGCGCCGAGCTCGGTGGAGCAGCCGCAGAACATCTTGGTCCTGGTGCCGAGCTCGACATGGACCTCAAGGCCCATGACGGGGTCGTACGAGGCCAGGGCGTCCTCGTACGACAGCAGGTCAATGACGGTCACAGGTACTTCTTCCTCTTCAGTGCTTCATCGGTGTCGGCCAGCCAACGCTGGTAGGACGGCAGTTTGGCGAGTACCGCGAGATCCACCGCGTCGGCCAAGCGCTCGAAGTAATCGGCGGGCTCTCGCCTGCGAGCCCTGCTGAGAACTGCTTCGAGTACCTTCTTCGGGTGACCGGGATGGGCCGGTGAGGGGTTGGCGCTCTCCACGTCCGCAGGTTGAGAGTACGGGTAGGCGTCCAGGTCCGCGGTGGGCTGAACGCGTCTGAGTGCCTCACGGTCCGCAAGCACCCACGACTCCGTCATGAGTCTGGGTACGAGCACGACCGCCATCGCGGCGGAGGCAGGCAGTCCGGAGAGCTCGTCGACAAGCCTGTCCGCCTCGGCCCCCTCCTTGTGGTCCCTGTGCACGAAGAGGAGATCGCAGCGGTCAGCGAGTCTGCGCGCCTCGGCTAGGAGGACCGGGAACTGCGCCGTGCTGCGCACAGGGGAGATCTCGCAGGGAGTCACGAACGTGGCACGCAGCGCACGGTCCGCAACCGTCTCTTCCAGCTGCCGTTGGATCAACTGGCGGAGGAACGGCTCATCGCTCGGGCCCTCGACGATGAGGGCCGGGATGAGCGGCCGGTACCTGCCGGTCATGCGACCACCTGCCCCAGCGACTCCAGCAGGTTCTGGACCTGTCCAGGCGGAACGGTGTCGCCCGGTTCCTCTTCCGCTGACCTCTCCCGCACGGGGCGCGCCCGCGTCACCGTCGAGACGATGCGCGTCTCCGGATCGACCAGGGTGCCCTGTTCCAGAAACACCAGCGTCCCCGGCGCCTCGTCACGCAGCGCGGACAGCAGCACGGGGGAATGTGTACTGACGAGGAGCTGTCGGAAACCGCCGAGGTCCGACCGCACTGTCTGCACGCCGTTCGCCGCCATGACGGGGAAGTCGTCCACATCGCGGCGCAGTCGTCGCACGAGCTCGGCGATACGGGTCGGGTGGAGGCCGTTCTCCACCTCGTCCACCGCGAGCAGACCCTTGCGTGAGTCGTCGTACCAGGCGGCAAGCAGCGCGAGGACACGGAGCGTTCCGTCGGACAGCATCGGAGGCGCGGTCCACCCCGTGTGCCGGAAACGGACATCGAAGTCGTACTCGCCCCGTCGCTCGTCGTAGAGCGTTCTGACACCGGACGCCTCGGGAATGAGCGCGGCGAGATCGGCTTCCATGTCGCGCAGTCCGTTTTCCCCGAGGCGGTGCAGGACTGTGGCCAGATTCGCCCCGTCGGGGCGAAGCGGTAGATACGGGGTACCGCCGTACGGGGCGCGCATCGCCGATGCTTCGAGGGCGAACCGCTCCCAGGTACGCGTTTCGCGCATGAGCAGCGCACGCAGTCTGCCGCTCCGTCCGACGGACGCCACTGTGCCGGTCGAGTCGTCGGCCTCCCCGGTGGAGCCGAAGGAGTCCGGCTCACCCCCGAGGGGGTACCAGCCCTGTCCCTCTCCCACGGCCTGATCCCTGGCCGAGGCGAGTGCCCGGCGCAGATCTGCGGGAAGCCCGAGGCGCTCCATCCACTCCCGGTGTCCGAGGCTGCTCACCCACAGCGCGCTGCGCTCCTGGTTCAGCCGGACGTGGGTGCCCTCCCCACCACGTACGACGACGCGGGCCACGACGGGAAGCGGACCGTAGTCGCTGGGCACGATCATGCCGACCTTGATCGTGAACTCCCGTGCCGTGCGCGGCCCCTCAGGCGTCTCGCCCCGGTGGAAAAGGCCCCGGACCGCGAGGCGGGGGTTGTCGCCGCCCAGCGCCCTCTGGAGGCCCCCGTCGAGGACCCGTCGGACAAGATCCAGCGCGTCCAGGAGGTTCGACTTCCCGGCTCCGTTCGTCCCCATCAGCACCGTGCAAGGGCGCACGTCGAGGCCGAACTGGACGAACGACTTGAAGCCGTCGATCTCAATACGGGTGATCACGTGTCACTCCTTGAAGAACCAGGGGGAAGGACGCCCCGGCCCGGAAAGGTACTCCGGGCCGGGGCGGCGAGTGCTCCAGTCGAGCCGGAGTCAGCCGAACAGGACGTCGTCGTCGCCCAGGCGCTTCAGCTCGCGGTACAGGATCGCGAGGCCGGTGACGATGGTCACCGCGGTGACCGCGGCGTCCACCAGGCGGAGCGTGTCGTTCTCGGCACGGGCGCGCTTGATCTGCTTGGCCACGCTGACCGCGCCGAACGCGGTCGTGGCCATCGACAGGTACGTCCCCTGCTTGGACTTCTTGAAGCCCTTGGCCTTGCTGATTGCGTTGCTCATAGCGACGGTGCCTCCTCGATCAGCTGATGACCCCACTTTTCCACGAAGGCGGCTTCGACAGCGGCACCGACCTGGTACAGCCGGTCGTCCTTCAGCGCCGGGGCGATGATCTGGAGGCCGACGGGCAGGCCGTCCTCGGGGGCGAGGCCGCACGGCAGGGACATCGCCGCGTTGCCCGCCAGGTTGGCGGGGATGGTGCACAGGTCGGCCAGGTACATCGCCATGGGGTCGTCGGCGCGCTCCCCGATCGGGAAGGCCGTGGTCGGCGTGGTGGGCGAGACCAGCACGTCGACCTCGCCGAAGACCCGCTCGAAGTCGCGGGTGATCAGCGTGCGGACCTTCTGCGCCGAGCCGTAGTACGCGTCGTAGTAGCCGGAGCTGAGCGCGTACGTGCCGAGCATGATGCGGCGCTTGACCTCGTCGCCGAAGCCGGCCTCGCGGCTGAGCGCCGTGACGTCCTCCGCGGAGTGCGTGCCGTCGTCCCCGACGCGCAGGCCGTAGCGCATGGCGTCGAAGCGCGCCAGGTTCGACGAGCACTCGGAGGGCGCGATCAGGTAGTACGCGGAGAGCGCCAGGTCGAAGGAGGGGCAGTCGACCTCGACGACCTCGGCGCCGAGGCCCCGCAGCACCTCGACGGCCTCGTCGAAGCGCTGGAGCACGCCCGCCTGGTAGCCCTCGCCGCGGAACTGCTTGACGACGCCGACGCGCATCCCGGCGACCGAGCCGTTGCGCGCGGCCTCCACGACCGGCGGGACCGGCGCGTCGACCGACGTCGAGTCGAGCGGGTCGTGGCCCGCCATGACCTCGTGCAGCAGGGCGGCGTCGAGGACCGTACGGGCGCAGGGGCCGCCCTGGTCGAGGGAGGAGGAGAAGGCGACCATGCCGTAGCGGGAGACCCCGCCGTAGGTCGGCTTCACGCCGACCGTGCCGGTGACGGCGGCGGGCTGGCGGATCGAGCCGCCGGTGTCGGTGCCGATGGCGAGCGGCGCCTGGAAGGAGGCGAGCGCCGCGGAGGAGCCGCCGCCCGAGCCGCCGGGGATGCGGGTCAGGTCCCAGGGGTTGCCGGTCGGGCCGTAGGCGCTGTTCTCGGTGGACGACCCCATGGCGAACTCGTCCATGTTGGTCTTGCCGAGGATGACGATGTCGGCGGCCTTCAGGCGCTTGGTGACCGTCGCGTCGTACGGCGGGAGCCAGCCCTCGAGGATCTTCGAGCCGACCGTGGTGGGCACGCCCTCGGTGGTGAAGATGTCCTTGAGCGCGAGGGGCACGCCGGCGAGCGGGCCGAGCGGCTCGCCCGCGGCGCGCTTGGCGTCGACGGCGCGGGCCTGCGCGAGCGCGCCCTCGCGGTCGACGTGCAGGAAGGCGTGGACCTTCTCGTCGACGGCCTCGATGCGAGCGAGGTGGGCCTCGGTGACCTCGACGGCGGTCAGCTCGCCCGAGGCGATCCTCGCGGCGGTCTCGGCGGCGGTCAGCCGGGTGATCGCGGTGGCGTCGGTCATGATTCCTCCCCGAGGATCTGCGGCACCTTGAAACGCTGCTGCTCCTGGGCCGGGGCGCCGGACAGCGCCTGCTCGGGCGTGAGCGAGGGGCGGACCTCGTCCGCCCGCATGACGTTCGTCAGCGGCAGCGGGTGCGACGTCGGCGGTACGTCCTGGTTCGCGACCTCCGAGACGCGGGCGACCGCGCCGATGATGTCGTCGAGCTGTCCGGCGAAGTGATCGAGTTCTTCGCCCTTCAGCTCCAGGCGCGCCAGCCGGGCGAGGTGGGCGACCTCCTCGCGCGTGATGCCAGGCATGCAACGGTCCTCAGGGTGAGTGGTGGGTTTGCTTGGGTGGTGCGTGTGCAGACCCGGCCAATCCTATGGCGCGGGCCGCCGTGCCCGCGAAGCCGTTCTCCCCTTCGCGGCCCCGGGTCAGGACGCGGGGCCGTCCTGACGGTGCGTACGGGGCTCCCGAGCGGCGTCTACGAGGCTCCCCCTGCGGTCCGCGCGGGCGTGCGGGGCGTACGCCGCGGGGCGCGGGCGCGGGGCGCGCGGTGGCGGGCGCGGGCGCGCTCCGCGCCGGGCGCGGGGGTCCGCGCCGGCCGGCGGTGCGGCGGGGTCCGGGCGTCCGGCGTGCGCGGGCGTGCGCCCCCCGTCGCGGCCCCGGTACGGACGGCGGGCGCGCTCGCCGCGCCCCGCCCGCGCGCGACGCTCCGCTGCAAAACGGTTACTTCACGGCGTGACCAGGCTCGTCCGCGTGCGCGGGAGCGGCCAGTTCCGCTTCTGTGGGGTGGTGCGCGCTGCCCTCGCCGCGCGCCAGCAGCCACGCCGTCGTCTCGTGCGGCGGCATCGCAGCGGCGACCAGCCAGCCCTGGACGGCGTCGCAGCCGAGGTCCCGCAGGTGCTCCCAGGTCTCGTCGTCCTCGACGCCCTCGGCGACGACCACCAGGCCGAGCGAGTGCGCGAGGTCGACCGTGCAGCGGACGATCTCGCCGTCCTCCGCGTCCACGGCGAGCTTCGCCACGAACGAGCGGTCGATCTTCAGCTCGCTGACCGGGAGGCGCCGCAGGTGCACCAGCGAGGAGTAGCCCGTGCCGAAGTCGTCCAGGGACATCTTCACGCCGTGTCCCGTCAGGCCCGCCAGGGTGTCGGCGGCCCGCTGCGGGTCTTCGAGCAGCACGTGCTCGGTGATCTCCAGCTGGAGCGCGCCCGGCGGGACACCGTGCCGGGCCAGCCGCGCGGCGACCGCGCCGGCGAACCCGGGGGTGTGCACGTCGCGCGGCGAGACGTTGACGGCGACGGGGACCATCAGGCCCTGCGCCCGCCACCTGGCGACCTGGGCGAGCGCCGTCTCCAGCACGTACTCGGTGAGGTGGGGCATGAGTCCCGAGGACTCGGCGATGGCGATGAACTCGTCGGGCGGGACCTTCCCGCGCTCCGGGTGCGTCCAGCGCACCAGGGCCTCGAGACCCGCGACATGGCCGTCGAAGCGGACCTTGGGCTGGTAGTGCAGCTCGACGTCGCCCGCGTCCAGCGCGCGCCGCAGATCCCCGAGGAGGCCGAGCCTGTCGGGGGTGTTGGAGTCGCGCTTCGACTCGTAGACCTCGACGCCGGTGCGGTCCCGCTTCGCCTGGTACATCGCCACGTCGGCGCGGCGCAGCAGCCCCTCGGCGTCGAGCGCGTGCTCGGGGAAGACCGCGACGCCCGCGCTGGCCTCCAGCACGAGCGTCAGGCCGTCGAGGTTGAGCGGCGAGGAGAGTTCGGCCACGAGGTGGCGGGCGACGCGCTGCGCGCTCGTCGTGGAGTCGCACGTCGGCAGCAGCACGGCGAACTCGTCGCCGCCGAGGCGCGCCGCCTCGGCCCCGCGCGGCAGCGCCACCCGGAGCCTGTCGGCTATCTGGAGCAGCAGGCGGTCCCCCGCCAGGTGCCCGAGGGTGTCGTTGACGGAGCGGAAGCGGTCGAGGTCGATGAGGAGCAGCGCCGAGCGCGCGTTGAGCGAACCGGCGTGTTCGAGCGCGGTCCACGCCCGGTCGAGCAGCCACTGACGGTTCGGCAGTCCCGTGAGCGGGTCCTGCAACTGCTCCTCCGCGCGGGCCCTGGCGATCCACAGGGTGGAGTCGAGGGCGATCAGCGGGATGGCGAACAGCGGCAGCAGGACGGGCAGGGTCGCCGCGACCACGCAGATCAGCGGCGCGATGCCGAGCAGCGCGACGGCGACGAGGCCCTGGCGGACGAGGGCCGTGCGGTCCAGCGACGGCAGCGCGCCGCCGTGCGGCGAGAACACGGCCCACAGCAGCAGACGGGCGACCGCGAGGTGGACCACGGCCGCCAGGACGATGGACGGGACGCCGGCGAGCCCCCACTCCAGGGGCCGCCAGGGGTGTGCGACGGAGGGGACGTTCCCGAAGGCGGCCAGGACGAGGGCGGCCGCGCCGATGCCGAGGACGTCGGAGGCGCCGTGCAGGACGCTGTCGCGCCAGCGGTGTCTGCGGGCGACGCCGACGACGACCACCACGGCCAGGCTGACGAGTCCCGCGGGCACCCAGCCGTACAGCAGCAGGGCGGCGAGGGTGAGCGCGGCGCCCGAGCCCGTGCCGCCGAACCAGCGGTCCCTGCCGAGCGCGACGAGGTGCCCGACGATGACACCGGTGAGGGCGGCGAGCGACCAGCCGGCCGCGCCGCCGGGGAAGAGGGCGTGCCCGTCCCGCAGGGCGGCGAGGACGCCCGCAAGCAGCACGACGGCCGCGGCGGCCACCACAAGTCCCGGCAGTCTCGCCACCATGCCGACGACGCCCGCAACCCCCGCGAATCCGCGCGGGGGTGGGGCGAGGGCGGCGCTCTCGGTCGGTTTCATTCCCGTCCCTCTCACAGCCGGCTGAGCCGATGCCACGCGATGGCACGTTGTCATGCCATCACGACTGGTCTCACTCCACGCAGCCGTGCACGACAGGCGCACCCCCCAACAGTAGGCCGCCGAACGCCCCAACGGGCAGCGCTCGGAGGCTGTTGCCCGAATGCGACCCCCCAGTCCGTATCACGCGGGTATGCGCCGAACGGGTGAGCTTTGCCCCGCAGTCGCCCGGGGCTCCGGTGAACTCCCGGTGGCCCAGGGGCGCACTCCGCGTGCCGCGCGCCCCACCCCCTCGGGGATCCGCGCCCGGCCGGCGGACGCGGCCCCCGGCCCACCGGCCCGCGCCCGCGAGGCGCCCCGGGGCGGGCCGGGCCTGCGGCGGTCCCGCTCCTGCTCCTTACTGCTCCTTGTCGCCCGCCGCAACGGACGCGCCGTCCTCCTCGGACGCCGCCTCAGCGGACGCCGCGTCGGCCGCGTCGGCTGAGGCGGTCGCGTCGGT
The DNA here is from genome assembly GCF_040704505.1 of Streptomyces sp. NPDC047002. Lineage (NCBI taxonomy): Bacteria > Bacillati > Actinomycetota > Actinomycetes > Kitasatosporales > Streptomycetaceae > Streptomyces > Streptomyces sp. NPDC047002. Next base: position 49,990 of record NZ_JBEYWC010000005.1, on the reverse strand, counting down.
CGCGTCGGCGCCCGCAGGATCGCCCGCGGGCTCCCCGGTGGCGAGCGCGGCCTCGCGGGCCGCGTCCTGGCCCTGTTCCAGGAGGACCGTCAGCCCCGCCTCGTCCAGGACGGGGACCTTCGCCTGGACGGCCTTGTCGTACTTGGAGCCGGGGTTCTCGCCGACGACGACGAAGGCCGTCTTCTTCGAGACGGAGCCCGTGACCTTGGCGCCGCGCGCCTGGAGTGCCTCCTTCGCCGCGTCGCGGGTGAAGTTCTCCAGGGTGCCCGTGACGACGACCGTGAGCCCGTCGAGCGGCCTCGGGCCCTCGTCCTCGCCGGAGGACTCCTCCTCCATGCGGACGCCCGCGTCGCGCCATTTGCGCAGGATCTCGCGGTGCCAGTCCTCCGCGAACCAGTCCTTGAGCGACGCGGCGATCGTCGGCCCGACGCCCTCGACGGCCGCCAGCTCCTCCTCGCTCGCCTGCTCGATCCGCTCGACGGACCGGAACTCGCGCGCCAGCGCCTCAGCTGCGACGGGCCCGACATGGCGGATCGAAAGGCCCGCGATGATCCGCGCGAGCGGGCGCTGCTTGGCCTCGGCGATGTGCTCCAGCATGGCCACCGCATTCTTGCGGGGCCCGCCCTCCTGGTTGGCGAAGACCGTGGCGATCTTCTCCTCGCCGCTCTCCGGGTCGCGCTTCGGCAGCCCGCTGTCCTGGTCGAGCACGTACGCCCGGATCGGGAGCAGCTGGTCCATCGTCAGGTCGAACAGGTCGCCCTCGTCGCGCAGCGGCGGCTCGGCGGGCTCCAGCGGCCTGGTGAGCGCCGCGGCCGCCACATAGCCGAAGTTCTCGATGTCGAGGCACTTGCGGCCCGCGAGGTAGAACAGCCGCTCCCGCAACTGCGCAGGGCACGCGCGGGCGTTGGGGCAGCGCAGGTCGACGTCGCCCTCCTTCATCGGCTTGAGCGGCGTGCCGCACTCGGGGCACTCGGCCGGCATCACGAACTCCCGCGCGTCCGCGGGCCGCAGGTCCGCGACGGGACCGAGGATCTCCGGGATCACATCGCCCGCCTTGCGCAGCACGACCGTGTCGCCGATGAGGACGCCCTTGGCCTTCACCACGTCCTGGTTGTGCAGGGTCGCGAACTCGACCTCGGACCCGGCGACCGTGACCGGCTCGACCACCGCGTACGGCGTGACGCGGCCCGTGCGCCCGACGCCGACGCGGATGTCCACCAGCGTGGTGTTGACCTCCTCCGGCGCGTACTTCCAGGCGATCGCCCAGCGCGGTGCGCGCGAGGTGGAGCCGAGCCTGCCCTGGAGCGGGATCTCGTCGAGCTTGACGACGACGCCGTCGATCTCGTGCGCCACGGAGTGCCGGTGCTCGCCGTAGTACGCGATGAACTCCCGCACGCCGTCGAGCGAGTCGACCACGCGGTTGTGCTCGCCTGTCGGCAGGCCCCACTCGCGCAGCAGGTCGTACGCCTCGGAGAGCCGGGAGATCTCCAGGCCCTCGCGGGCGCCGATGCCGTGGACCACCATGTGCAGCGGGAGGGTCGCCGTGACCCTCGGGTCCTTCTGGCGCAGCGAGCCGGACGCCGAGTTGCGCGGATTGGCGTACGGCTTCTCGCCGGCCTCCACGCGCCGCGCGTTGAGCTCCTGGAAGGCCTCCATCGGGAAGTAGACCTCGCCCCTGATCTCCACAAGGGCGGGGACGCGCCCGCCCTGAAGGCGGCGCGGGATCTCCCCGATCGTGCGGATGTTGGGCGTGATGTCCTCGCCGGTGCGGCCGGTGCCCCGGGTGGCGGCGCGGGTCAGCACCCCCTGCTCGTACGTCAGGTTGACGGCGAGGCCGTCGACCTTCAGTTCGCACAGGAAGTGGTAGTCGGTGGTGCCGACCTCCTTGGCGACCCGGTCGGCCCAGGCCGCCAGCTCCTCGTCGTCGAAGGCGTTGTCCAGCGAGAGCATGCGCTCGCGGTGGGTGACCTCCGCGAGGTCCGTCTCGTACGCCCCCGAGACCTTCTGCGTCGGCGAGTCCGGCGTGCGCAGCTCCCCGTACTCGTCCTCCAGCGCCTCCAGGGCGCGCATCAGCTCGTCGAACTCGCGGTCCGTGATGACCGGCTGGTCCTTCACGTAGTACCGGAAGCGGTGCTCGTCGACCTCCTCCGCGAGCCGCTTGTGCCGCTCCCGCGCCTCCGCGGGCACCGAGGCGGCCTGTCCGCTCCCCGCCGGCCGTGCGTTCTCGCCTGCCACCGTCTTGTCCTCCCGTGCCGTCACTCAGGGTTGTCCGCGAGCGATCTCGCCGCCCGGACGACATGGGCGAGCGCCGCGCGGGCATATGCGGGCGAAGCGCCCGCGAGCCCGCACGCCGGGGTGCACACCACGGACTCGGCGAGGAGTCCAGGATCCAGCCCCAGCCTGCGCCACAGCGTCCTGACACCCATGACGCTACCGGCAGGGTCGGACAATGGTCCTTCGACGCCTGGCACGACACCGGCGAGCAGCCGCATGCCACCCTCCACGGCCTCTCCGATCGCCTCGTCGTCACGCTCGGTGAGCAGCGCGGCGTCGAACGAGACGGCGTCGGCGCCCGCCCTGCGCAGCAGCGCGAACGGCACGTCGGGGGCGCACGAGTGGACCGCGGTGCCCGCGGCGCCCGCGGCCCGCGCCCGCTCGACGACCTGGGCCAGCGCGTCCCGCACGACCTGCCGGTCCACTGCGGGGTACGTGCGGTAGCCGCTCGCCGTGCGGAGCCTGCCGCGCAACACAGCCGTCAGCGACGGCTCGTCGAGCTGGAGCACCACGGCCGCGCCGGGGACGCGGCGCCGCACCTCGGCGAGGTGCGCGGTGAGCCCCTCGGCCAGCGACTCGGCGAGGTGGCGGCAGGCGCCCGCGTCGCCGAGGAACGCTTCGCCGCCGCGCAGTTCGAGTCCCGCCGCGAGGGTCCAGGGGCCGACGGCCTGGATCTTCAGCGGCCCCTCGTAGCCCTGGGTGAACTCCTCCAGGGCGTCGAGGTCCTCGCCGAGCAGGGACCGCGCCCTGCGGGTGTCGCGGCCCGGCCGGTCGCTGACCCGCCAGCCGCTCGGCTCCAGGTGGGCGTAGGTCTCGGCGAGCAGCCCGATCGTCCGTCCCGTCATGTCGGCGCCCGGGCCGCGCGCCGGCAGCTCGGCGAGGAACGGGAAGTCCTCCACGGTGGCCGCCACGCCCTTGGCGGTGTCCCGCGCATCGCCGCCCGGCATGGAGCCGACGCCGGTGGCCGCGCCCCAGCGCACCGGCGCGGGCGCCGGTGCGGCCGCCGCGTCCGCGGGGCCCGTCCCCCGGTCCCGTGCGCCGCTCACCGGCCGGGCCGTACGGTCAGGTCCTCGATCGCCGCGTCGCGCGGCAGGTCCAGGACGGTGAGGATCGCGGTGGCGACGGACTCGGGGTCGATCATCCGCGAGGCGTCGTACGCGCTGCCCTCCTGCCGGTGCACCTTCTCCTGCATCGGGCTCGCCGTGCGGCCCGGGTAGACGGTGGAGACGCGGACGCCGTTCGTCTTCTCCTCGGCGCGCAGCGCGTCGGCGAGCGCCTTGAGGCCGTGCTTGGCGGCCGCGTACGCGCTCCACTCGGGGTTGGCGCTCAGACCCGCGCCCGAGTTGACGAAGACCACCTGCCCCTGGGCGACCCGCAGCTGCGGCAGCAGCAGCCGGGTCAGCTCGGCGGGCGCCACGAGGTTCACGTCGAGCTGGGCGCGCCAGGTCTTCACCGACAGCTCCCCCACGGGACCGAGGTCGACGATCCCCGCGACGTGCAGGAGGGAGTCGAGCCGGTCGGGCAGGGTCTGGTGGGAGAGCGCCCAGGACAGGCGGTCCGGATTGGCGAGGTCGCCGACGAGGGTGCGGGCCCCGGGGACCGCGGCCGCGATCTCCTTGGCGCGGCCGGCGTCCCGGGCGAGGAGCAGCAGGTCGTCGCCGCGCTCGTGCAGGCGGCGTGCAACGGCGGCGCCGATGCCGGAGCCGGCGCCGGTGATCAGGTGTGTTGCCATGCGGTCATGGTCGCACCCGCGCGCCGCTCCCTCCGCACGCGCCCGCGCACCCGCGGGGGCGACCCGTGCGGTGGGCGCCTTTGCGCGCCCCCGCCGCAGGACCGTGCCGCACGCGCGCGGGCCCTGGGCTCACCCGAGGCCCATGGACTCCTCGAGGAAGGCCATCGCGCCCACGCCGTCCTCGGCGAAGAAGACCAGGTCGGAGAGGGGCAGCGGGAGGAAGCCCTCGTCCTCCATCCGCTGGAACTGCTGCCTGAGGCCGTCGTAGAACCCGGCCGTGTTCAGCAGCACCACGGGCTTCGTGTGGTGGCCGTGCTTCTTGAGCTCCAGGATCTCGGTGGCCTCGTCCAGCGTGCCGGTGCCGCCGACCATCACGACGACCGCGTCCGACTTGGCGAGGAGCAGCGCCTTGCGCTCGGAGAGGTCGCCCGCGACGACCATCTCGTCGGCCTCGGCGCGCGCGGCGTCCGAGAGGAACTCGACGGAGACGCCGACGAGCCGGCCGCCGCTCGCCGCCACGCCGTCCGCGACGACCTTCATCAGGCCGCGGTCGGAGCCGCCCCAGACCAGGGTGTGCCCGCCGCGCCCGATCAGTTCCGCGAACTCGCGGGCGGGTCGGGTGTAGCGCTCGTCGAGGTCGGCCGCGGAGAGGAAGACGCAGATGTTCATGGGGACACCGTAGGCAGTCGTGGGCCCGGCGCGGCGGGCCGGGGGAAGAACCGCCGTCCGCGCGACGCTGTAGGAGAGAGGTACGCGTATCCCGGAGGGAACTCACCGCCATGACCGCTGGACACACCATCACCGTCGAACCGAGCACACAGCACGTGCGGGTGGAGCGGGACGGCCAGGTACTCGCCGACAGCCACAGCCCGCTGGCGCTGCACGAGACGGGCTGCCCGGTCCGCTACTACCTGGCGCCCGAGGACGTACGGCTGGACCTGCTGACGCCGTCGGACACCACCACGCACTGCCCCTTCAAGGGCGACGCCAGCTACTGGTCGCTGCCCGACGCGCCGGACCTGGTCTGGGCGTACGAGGAGCCGAAGGCGGAGGTCGAGGCCATCAGGGGCCACTTCTGCTTCTACGACACGGAGGTCATCAGCAGCTGACCCCGCAGCGCCCCCGCCCCGGGCCCCGCGCCTACGCCCTCGTCGCGAGCCAGTCGTCGAGGGCGGCGAGGCCGGCCCGCGGGTCGGCGCGGCCGATGCCGACGCGGAAGCGGTCGGTGGGTGCGGGGGTGAGGTCGGAGCGGAAGACGGAGGCGGGCAGCAGCAGGACGCCCGCCTCCTCGACCAGCCGGGTGCAGAACTCCTCGACGCCGTCGGGGCCGAGGTAGCGGGGGTAGGCGACGCAGCCGCCCACCGGAGGCGACCAGGCGAAGAGGTCGCGGTGGCGGGCGAAGAAGGCGTCGAAGACGGGCAGGTTGCGGGCGATCAGGGCGCGGTTGCGGGCCAGGATCGTCTCCCGCGCCTTCAGCGCGATCCGGGCGAGCACCTCGCTGGGGGCCGCGTTGCAGATGGTGGTGTAGTGCTTGGCACGCTCAAGGCGGCCGAGCAGCTCGCGGTCGCGGCAGGCGATCCAGCCGATGCGCAGCCCCGGGAGGCCGAGCGACTTCGAGGTGACGTTGAGCGAGAGGGCGCGCGGGGAGAGGTCGGCCGCCTGCGGCAGGGTGCGCGCCGGGTCGCGTTCGAGGCCCCGGTAGACCTCGTCGCTGAAGAGGCGGATGCCGCGCTCGTCGCAGAGGGCCGCGAGGGCGGCGAAGTCGGCGCGGCCGAGGACGGCGCCCGTGGGGTTGTTGGGGAAGTTGACGGAGAGGACGCGGGTGTTGGGGCGCAGCGCGGCGCGTACGGCGTCGAGGTCGAGCGCCCAGTCCCGGTCGGGGTCGAGGGCGACCCCGGTCACCTCGCACAGCGCGAGCGGCACGGTCTCGGCCGCCTGGTAGTCGGGGGTGATCACCACGGCGTGGTCGCCGGGGCCGAGGAGGACGTGCATGGCGAGGTAGAGGGCCTCCTCGGCGCCCGCGAAGCAGAGCACGTCCGCCGCGTCCGCGTGCTCGTAGGTCGCGGCGACGGCCTCGCGCAGCGCGGGGTCGCCGTAGGTCTCGGTGTAGCCGAGCGGGAGGCGCTCGAAGGCAGCGCGGTCCCCGTCGTCGGCGAGGGCGAGGAGCTCTCCGAGGGTCATGGTCTGGGCGTCGGAGGCCGTCAGGTGGTGGCGGGCGGTGAACTCCCAGCGGGAGAAGTACGTTTCGAGCCGGAAGTCGGGCAGTCGCGTCATGCGGGCGGGTCCTCGGATGCGTCGGGTACGGGGGCGGAGCCTGCGGCGGCACGGGCCTCGGCGAGCAGGCCGTAGACGGTGGAGCGGGAGACTCCGAGGGCCGAGGTGACGAAGGGGACGGCCCGGCGCACGGCGAACACCCTGTCCCCGTCGAGTGCGGCGACGAGGGCGAGCCGGTCGGCGCGTGTCATCCGCTCGACGGGGCGGCCGCACCCGCGGACATGGGCGCCGACGGTGTCGCGCACGCGCTGTTCCCAGTCGCCGTCGAAGAGGGGCGCCGGGCGCGGCGCGGTCGGGGCGGCGAAGGCCGAGAGCACGGCGGCGGCCCTCTCGAACGGCGTCCGGTCCAGGTTGACGCAGAGCACGGCCTCGGGTCCGCCGTCGGCGTCGCGCAGCACGGCGCTGACGGAGGAGAGCCTGCGGCCGTCGGCGAGGAGCTTCTCGTAGGGCCCGAAGACGTCCCGGGCCGCGGGGTCGAGTGCGTCGAGCTCCCCGAGCAGGGACGGGTCGCCGGGGCCCCTGGGGGTCATGGGGTTCCAGACCGCGAGCACCCGGTCGGTCGCCGGGTCGTGCAGCACGACCTCGGCGTGCGGTCCGAGCAGCAGCGCGACCGCCTCGCACACCGGGGTCAGGGCGCGGACGCGGGGGTCGGTCTCCTCGGCGCTCACGGCCCGAACGATACGTCCAGCCTGGACGAACTGTCCAGGCCGGGCCGCACGGACGGCCCGGAAAAGCCGTGCCGGGAGCTGGTGCACGACTCTTCCCGACCGAAAGGTCCAATGGTAATACTGTCGGCACACAGCGTGGTGCGGGCGACCGAAAGGACCCCCTGGTGCGGACCCGGCTCATGTGCGCCGCTGGCGCCTTCTCCCTTCTCCTGGTGGCCGGCTGCGGTGCGGGCGCCGCCGACGACGGACAGATCCGCACGGCGGCGGTGGTCTCCTCGCGGGCCCAGGAGGTGTACGACGAGATCCAGGCGCTGCCGCCGGCCGAGCAGCGCGCGAAGGCGGTCCAACTCGCCTCCGAGGAGGGCGAACTGACCGTCTACACCTCGCTCACCGACAATGTGGCCGACGCGGTGAGCAAGGCCTTCGAGAAGCAGTTCCCGCACATCAAGGTCTCGATGTTCCGGGGCAACTCGGAGACGATCCTCCAGCGCATCCTCCAGGAGTCCCAGGCCCGCAAACTCGGCGCCGACGCCGTCGAGTCGGACTTCCTCGAAATGTCCTCACTGGACAGCCAGAAGGCGCTCGCCCGCTACACGGGCCCGGGGCAGGCGCTCGTCGCGCCGTCCAGCCGCTTCCCCGACTGGACGGCCGACCGCTTCAACGTGTTCCTGCCCGCGTGGAACACCGACCTGGTCAAAACGGCCGACGTGCCCCGCAGTTGGGAGGCGCTCGCGGACGCCAGGTACAAGGGGAGAATCACCCTCGAACCCACCGACAGCGACTGGTACGCCAACGTCACCCACTACTGGCTGACCCACGGCAAGACGCGGGCCCAGGTGGACGACCTGTGGCGGCGCATCGTCGCCAACTCCCACGTCACCAAGGGCCACACCACGATCATGGCGCTGCTCGGCGCGGGCCAGACGCCGCTCGACTCGATGAACTACACGTACATCACCGAGCAGGCCCGGCTGAAGGGCGCGCCGGTCGCCTACCGGCTGCCGGACGGCACCAATCCGCTGCCCGCCTTCCCCCGCCCCAACGGGGTCGGCATGCTGCGCGGCGCCCAGCACCCGGCCGCCGCCTGGCTGTTCTACGACTGGATGCTGCACGAGGGCCAGAAGGTGCTGGTGGGCCTGCACATGACCCCCTCGACGAAGGTGCCGGGCGACACCAGCCTCCAGGGCATCCACCTCGTGCCCTTCGACGTGAAGGAGCTCACCGACCCCACAACCGACTGGGACAAGAAGTACGACCAGCAGCTCCGCGGCGTCGCTTCCGCGCAGGGCGGCAACTGACCCCCGCCCGCCGACCACGTGAGGTGAACCCCCGTGACCACCACGACCCGACCACCCGCCCCGCCGCTCTCGCCCGTCACCCGTGCGCGCCCGGCGTCCCGGCTGCGGGGCGTGTTCAACCCGCAGATCCTGATCGTCGGCGGCGCGATGGTGCTCGTCGGCTATCTCGCCGTCGTACCGCTGGGCTTCCTGCTGCACGACACGTTCATCGGCAGCCGCGGCGAACTGTCCTTCCGGGCCTTCGGCCGCGCCTACGGCGAGGGCTCGCAGGCCGGCACGATGATGTTCAACTCCCTTGCTTTCGCCGTGGGTTCGGCCGCCTTCGCACTGGTGGTCGGCGCCGTGCTCGCCTATCTCCAAGTGCGCACGGACATCCCGTTCAAGGGGTTGCTGTTCGCCGCCTCGCTGGTGCCGCTGATCGTGCCGGGCATCCTGTACGCGGCGGCCTGGATATTCCTGGGCGACCCGTCCATCGGCCTCGTCAACACCCTGTTCTTCAAGCCCGTGCTGGGCACGAGCCCGGTCAACGTCTACTCGCTGTGGGGCATGATCTGGGTGCAGGGCCTCCATCTGGCGCCGGTGGCCTTCCTGTTGATGGTCTCCGCCTTCCGCGGCATGGACCCGTCCCTTGAGGAGTCCGCGGCCATGTCGGGCGCCTCGCGGTGGACGGTGCTGCGCCGGGTCACGCTGCCCCTGCTGCGGCCCGCGCTGGTCTCCGCCGCGCTGCTGATGTTCGTGCAGTCGCTGGAGTCGTTCGAGGTGCCGGGCCTGCTCGGGCTGCAGAACGGCATCTACGTCTTCACCTCCCGTATCTACTTCGTGCTGCGGGCCTTCCCCGTCGACTACGGCAGCGCCGGCGCGTACGCGGTCGGCCTGCTGGTCGTCGCGGCAGCGGGCGTGCTGCTCTCCTCCTGGCTCCAGCGCAGGGGCGGCTACGCGACGGTGACCGGCAAGGCGTTCCGCCCGCAGCCGGTGGAGCTGGGCCGGGCGCGGCCGTGGGTCGGCGCCGGCGTGGTGGTGTACTTCGTGGTCACCGTCGTCCTGCCGGTCGGCGTGCTGGTGTACGCGTCGCTGCTGCCGTCGTACGCGCAGCCGTCGCTGAAGGCGCTGCGCGGGATGTCCCTGCACAACTACACGGAGGTGCTGCGGCTGCCGATCGCGGTGACGGCGCTGAAGAACTCGGTGCTGCTCGGGGTGGGCGCGGCGACCGTGGTGATGCTGCTGACGGCGATCGTGTCCTGGGCCGTGGTGCGCACCCGCATCCCCGGCAGGCGCCTGCTCGACCTGCTGGCGTTCACCCCGATCGTCATCCCCGGCCTGGTGCTGGGCCTCGCGCTGTCGTTCGTGTACCTGCGGGTGCCGCTGCCGATCTACGGCACGCTCGGCATCCTGCTGATCTCGTACTGCACCCGCTACCTGCCGTACGGGATGCGGTACTCGTCCTCCGCGATGACGCAGATGTCGAAGGAGCTCGAGGAGTCGGCGACGGTGTTCGGCGCCTCCTGGTGGCAGACGTTCCGCCGGGTGCTCGTGCCGCTGGCGAGCAGCGGCCTCGTCGCGGGGTGGATCTACATCCTGGTGGTGTCGTTCCGCGAGCTGTCCAGCACGATCCTGCTCTACAGCCCGGGCACGGAGGTGCTCTCCGTGCTGATCTGGGAGCAGTTCGAGAACGGGCAGCTCACCACGCTCGCGGCGATCGGTGTGCTGATGGTGGCGCTGCTCGTCGTCCTCGTCCTGGTCGCCCACCGCTTCGGTGCGCGCTTCGGCCCGCAGTCGGAGTCCTCCCGAGGGCCCCGAGGGGGCCGCACCCGACCCGGCACACCTGCCTGAAGGACCTGACATGCTGACTGTGGACAACCTGGTGAAGAGTTACGGCGGGGCGGCGCGCGGGCGGCGGGGCGACAGCCCGTCGACACCCGCGCCCGACACGGAGGCGGTGGCGCCCGACGGCAGCCGTGTCTTCGCCGTCGGCGGGGTCAGCTTCACCGTCGAGGACGGCGAACTCTTCACCCTGCTGGGCCCTTCGGGGTGCGGCAAGACCACCACCCTGCGCTCGGTCGCGGGCCTCGAACGGCCCGACGGCGGCACCATCGCCCTGTCCGAGCGCGTGCTGTTCGACTCGGCGCGGGGCATCAACGTCCCCGCGAACCGGCGCGAGTTGGGAATGGTCTTCCAGTCGTACGCGATCTGGCCGCACATGACCGTCGCGAAGAACGTCTCCTTCCCGCTCGACATCCTCCCCTCGTCGCGGCGGCCGCCGCGCGACGAGATCGACCGCAGGGTGCGCCGGATGCTGGAGGTCACCGAGCTCGGCGCGTACACCGACCGCAGCGCGACCAAGCTCTCAGGCGGGCAGCAGCAGCGGCTCGCGCTCGCCCGGGCGCTGGTGATCCAGCCCGAGGTGATGCTGCTCGACGAGCCGCTGTCCAACCTCGACGCCAAGCTGCGCGAGTCCATGCGCTTCGAACTCAAGCGCCTGCAGACGGAGTTGGGGCTCACCGCGATCTATGTGACGCACGACCAGTCCGAGGCGCTGGTGATGTCGAGCCGGATCGCGGTGATGAACGAGGGCCGGGTCGAGCAGATCGGCACGCCCGACGAGATCTACGGCAGGCCCGCGACCCGGTTCGTCGCCGAGTTCATCGGCACGTCCAACTTCGTGCGGGGCACGGTCGCCTCGGTCGACGGGGACGCCGTCGCCGTCGACACCCCCGAAGGACGGCTGCTGTGCAGCGGCGCTGCGGCGGCCCCCGCGGTCGGCGCCGAGGTGCTGCTCTCGATCAGGCCCGAGGCGGTCTCGCTCGCCCGCGACCCGCACCCCGGCGCGGTCAACCAGTGGGCGGGCGAGGTGCTGAACCGGGCCTTCATGGGCGACGCCGTCGACCATGTGGTGCGCGTCGGCGCCCAGGAGATCAGGATCCGCTCGCACCCGACCCAGTCCGTCGAGCCCGGCACCCGGGTCCACCTGGCGGCCGATCCCGCGCGGGTGACGCTCGTACCGGCCTGAGGAGCCCGGGGCCCGCGGCGGCGCGGCTCAGCCGGCCGACGCCGCCGCCAGGTCCCTGCGCCGCGTGGTGGCGATCGTCGCAGAGCCGACCACCCGCGTGCCGTCGTAGAGCACGATGGCCTGTCCTGGCGCCACCCCGCGCACCGGCTCGGGGAAGGTCACCCGCAGGGTGCCGTCGACCAGTTCCGCGGTCGCCGCGGCCTCCCCGCCGTGCGCCCGCAGCTGCGCCGTGTACGCGCCGGGGCCCGCGGGGGCCGCGCCGCACCAGCGGGGCCTGATGGCGGTCAGGGCCGTGATGTCGAGGGCCTCGGCGGGGCCGACGGTGACGGTGTTGTCGACCGGGGAGATGTCCAGCACGTAGCGCGGCTTGCCGTCCGGGGCCGGGTGGCCGATCCGCAGGCCCTTGCGCTGGCCGACGGTGAAGCCGTACGCGCCGTCGTGGCTGCCCACGGTGGCGCCCGACTCGTCGACGATGTCGCCGGGCGCCGCGCCGAGCCGCTGGGCGAGGAAGCCCTGGGTGTCGCCGTCGGCGATGAAGCAGATGTCGTGGCTGTCGGGCTTCCTCGCCACGGCGAGGCCCCGCCGCTCCGCCTCCGCGCGGATCTCGTCCTTGGTGGTGAGGGTGTCGCCGAGCGGGAACATCGCGTGCGCGAGCTGCCGCTCGTCGAGCACGCCGAGCACGTACGACTGGTCCTTCGCCGCGTCGCTCGCGCGGTGCAGCTCGCGGGTGCCGTCCGCGCGGGTGGCGATCGTCGCGTAGTGGCCCGTGCACACCGCGTCGAAGCCGAGCGCGAGCGCCTTGTCGAGGAGCGCGGCGAACTTGATCTTCTCGTTGCACCGCAGGCACGGGTTGGGCGTGCGGCCCGCCTCGTACTCGGCGACGAAGTCGTCCACCACGTCCTCGCGGAAGCGCTCCGCGAGGTCCCACACGTAGAAGGGGATGCCGATGACGTCGGCGGCGCGCCGGGCGTCGCGTGAGTCCTCCAGGGTGCAGCAGCCGCGCGCGCCCGTGCGGAACGACTGCGGGTTGGCGGAGAGCGCCAGGTGCACACCGGTGACGTCGTGCCCCGCGGCCGCGGCGCGCGCGGCGGCGACGGCGGAGTCGACGCCGCCGGACATGGCGGCAAGGACACGGAGGGGGCGGCGCTGCGGGTTCTCAGTCATAGCGCTCCCAGGGTACGTGCCCCGGGGAACACGGATCGCGGGGAGAGGCGTTTTCCCTGGCATGGGAGAGGGATCGGCCGCCCGGGGCGGCAAGGGCGCGACACCCGGCCGCAGGGCCGTCGTGGTGGGCGGCGGGCTGGCGCTGCTCGGCGGCGCGATCGCGCTGGGCGAGAGCCTCTCCGGCTCCCCGGCGCGGCAGCCGCGCACCCCCGGTGACCTGGACTACGCGGGGGCGCGCTGGGTCGCGGCGTCGGAGGCGAACTACCGGATCGCCGACCGGCCGGCCGACTACCCGGTGGAGCTGGTGGTCGTCCATGTGACGCAGGCCGACTACGCGACGACGGTGCGGCTGTTCGAGGACCCGCGCCACGCGGCCGCCTCGCACTACGTGGTCCGGCAGAGCGGGCAGGTCACGCAGATGATCCGGGAGCTCGACGTGGCGTTCCACGCGGGCAACCGCTGGTACAACGAGCACAGCGTCGGCATCGAGCACGAGGGGTTCGTGACCCGGCCGCAGGACTTCACCGACGCGATGTACGCCGCTTCGGCCCGGCTGACGGCCGACGTCTGCCACCGGTACGGCATCCCGGTGGACAGGCGGCACATCGTCGGGCACGCGGAGGTGCCGGGCACGGACCACACCGACCCGGGCCGCCACTGGGACTGGCCGCGCTATCTGGAGCTGGTGCGCGCGGCACGCGAGGCCGCGTGCAGCAGGAAGGTCTGAGCGCGGGGCCGGGCGCGTCAGCTCAGGCCCGCGCCCCTGGCGCGCTCCACGGCGGGCCCGATCGCCTCGGCGAGGGCCGCCACGTCGGCCCGGGTGGAGGTGTGGCCGAGGGAGAAGCGCAGGGTGCCGCGGGCCAGGTCCGGATCGTGGCCGGTGGCGAGCACGACATGGCTCGGCTGGGCGATGCCCGCGGTGCACGCCGAGCCGGTGGAGCACTCGATGCCCTGCGCGTCGAGCAGCAGGAGCAGCGAGTCGCCCTCGCAGCCGGGAAAGGAGAAATGCGCGTTGGCGGGCAGCCGGTTCTCCGGGTCGCCGCCGAGGACCGCGTCGGGGACGGCCTTGCGCACGGCGTCGACGAGCTCGTCGCGCAGGGCACCGACCTCGCGGGCGAAGTCGGCCCGCCGCTCGGCCGCGAGGCGGGCGGCGACGGCGAAGGAGGCGACGGCGGGCACGTCGAGGGTGCCCGAGCGCACCTGGCGCTCCTGGCCGCCGCCGTGCAGCACCGGCACCGGTGCGCGGTCGCGGCCGAGGAGCAGCGCGCCGATGCCGTAGGGGCCGCCGATCTTGTGTGCGGACACGGTCATCGCGGCACAGCCCGAGGCGGCGAAGTCGAGGGGGGTCTGGCCGAAGGCCTGGACGGCGTCGGTGTGCAGCGGGATGCCGTACTCCGCGGCGACGGAGGCCAGTTCGGGCACCGGCTGGAGGGTGCCGATCTCGTTGTTGGCCCACATGACGGTGACCAGGGCCACGTCGTCCGGGTCGCGCTCGACGGCCTCGCGCAGCGCCTCGGGGGCGACCCTGCCGTACGGGTCGACGGGCAGGTACTCGACGGTGGCGCCCTCGTGGGTGCCGAGCCAGTCCACGCTGTCGAGGACGGCGTGGTGCTCGACGGGGCTGGCCAGCACGCGGGTCCTCGCGGGGTTCTCGGCGTGCCGTGACCAGTACAGGCCCTTGACGGCGAGGTTGTCGGCCTCGGTGCCGCCCGCGGTGAGGACGACTTCGCTGGGGCGGGCGCCGAGCGCGGCGGCCAGCATCTCCCTGGCCTCCTCGACCGTGCGCCTGGCCCTGCGGCCCGACGCGTGGAGCGAGGAGGCGTTGCCCGTGAGGCGCAGCTGGGCGGTCATCGCCTCGATCGCCTCCGGCAGCATCGGAGTGGTCGCGGCGTGGTCGAGGTATGCCATGGTGGGCCTGATTCTACGAGCCGGGGGACGCTCCACACGCACCGGTACCCGCTCAAGCGGCGGCACACTCCGGTTTCGCCCGCCCGATGCCCACCCCGGGCCGCGTCCCCCTCCCCGGCCCCCGCAGGGCCCCTCAGGAGGGGCGCGCCGCTGCGGCCAGGTCCTTCGGGCGCGGGGCGCGGGCCAGCTGACGCGACTGGGCGACCAGCCGGTCGGCGCTGTCCCAGACCTCCGCGTCCTCTTCGAGGAAGCCGCCCGCGAGGTTGCGTGTGGCGATGCTCACGCGCAGCGGCCCCGGCGCGGGTCGGGCGCGCACGTGGACCGTCAGCTCGACGGTCGGCGTCCAGCCGGTGACGCCGAGTTCGAAGGCGGCGGGCGGCAGCGCGTCCACGGCGAGCAGCAGGGAGAGCGGGTCGGGGTCCCGGCCGTCCGCGAGCCCGAACCAGCCGCGCATCTCGCCGGTCCCCGACGGCTTGCCGACGGCCCAGCCGCAGGTGGCGGGGTCCATGCGGACGTCGAGCCGCTGGAGCAGGGAGGAGTCGGCGAAGGTGTCGCCCGGCGCGTCCGAGCTCCTGAAGCACTCCTCGCGCGGGGCGATGGCGGGCGGCTTTGCGCCGGTGCGCACGTCGTCGCTGAGGCCGTCCAGGTCGCCGTAGGTGGCGAGCACGCGCAGCCGCTCGACCTCGGTGCCGTCCTGCGCGTACTGGACGAGCGCGGCGGTGCCGGTCGACACGGTCCTGCCGGTGCGTACGGTCCCGGTGCGGATCTCGGCGGGCCCGGGGGCGGCCGGCGTCAGGTAGTGGGCGGTGATGGAGAAGGGGTCGGGGTGCGGCAGCGCGCGGGAGAGCGCGCGGCCCGCGGTCGCCAGCGTGTAGCCGCCGTTGAGGGCCCGGATGATGGACCAGCCCGGGGACAGGACCGCCGCGTAGGTGCCGGGCGTGCGCTGGGTGACGGCGGTGTCGCGGTCGAACTCGCTGTCGCCGAGGGATGCCTGTGCCATGGCCCTTACCGTACCGCCCCTTACTGACCAGTCGCTTAGGACCGGATGAACCCTGGGCCCGGCCACCCGGTCCCTGCCCCGCGGGGCTACGGCTCCTCCACCGCCTCCGACCTGCGACGCCAGGCGCGGGGGGCCCGCCAGTGGTAGTGCATGGCGAGCAGCCTGACGAGAAAGGCCACCAGGGCGGCCAGGGTGCCGGTGAGGGCGCCGAAGACGCCGAGGCGTACGCAGACGGCGGTCAGTGCGGCGCCGACGACGGCGGGCACGGCGTACAGGTCGCGGTCCCAGCGCAGCAGCGAGGGCACCTCGTTGGCGAGGACGTCGCGCAGGACGCCGCCGCCGACGGCCGTCGCGGTGCCGAGCGCCGCGGACGCGGTCGGGCCGAGACCGTACTCGTACGCCTTGGTGGTGCCGGTCACGCAGAACAGGCCGAGGCCGGCCGCGTCGAAGACGTACACCCCGGCCTGGATGCGCTCGACCTGCGGGTGCAGGAAGAACACCAGCGCCGTGGCGACGAACGGCGTGACGAAGTAGCCGAGGTCGGTGAAGGCGGCGGGCGGCACAGCGCCGATCATCAGGTCGCGGAAGAGGCCGCCGCCGAGCGCGGTGACCTCGGCGAGCACCGCCATGCCGAAGACGTCGAAGTTCTTGCGGACGGCGAGCAGGGCGCCGGAGATCGCGAAGACGAAGATCCCGACGAGGTCGAGCACGTGCTGGACGGAGGGCCTGAACAGTTCGACTACCACCCGGCAATTGTGCCGGTGGCGGGCCCGCCGGTCCGCCGCCGCACGAGGGCGGCGGAGGACCGGCCGCCGATCACTGCGAACCGGGCTCCGCGCCCTGGGACTTCTGCCCGGGCGCCGCGGCCGGGGCGAGCAGCTTCGCCGCGTCCTGCGGCTGCTGGTCCGCCGCGTTCTCCGGGTGGTGGCAGGCCGTGCGGTGGCCGGGCGCCAGCTCGACGAGCTGCGGTTCGGTGGTGCGGCACACCTCCGTCGCCTTCCAGCACCTGGTGTGGAAGCGGCAGCCGCTCGGCGGCGAGATCGGCGAGGGCACGTCGCCCTTGAGCAGGATGCGGTCGCTCTTGCCGCCGCGCCGCTTGGGGTCGGGCACCGGCACCGCGGACAGCAGCGCCTTGGTGTACGGGTGCATCGGCGAGGAGTAGAGCGCGTCGCGGTCGGCGAGCTCCACGATCTTGCCGAGGTACATCACGGCGATGCGGTCCGAGACGTGCCGGATGACCGACAGGTCGTGCGCGATGATCACATAGGTGAGCCCCAGCTCGTCCTGGAGGTCGTCGAGGAGGTTCACCACCTGCGCCTGGATCGACACGTCGAGCGCGGACACCGGCTCGTCCGCGACGACCAGCTTCGGCTTGAGCGCGAGCGCGCGTGCGATGCCGATGCGCTGGCGCTGGCCGCCGGAGAACTCGTGCGGATAGCGGTTGTAGTGCTCGGGGTTGAGCCCCACCAGCTCAAGCAGCCGCTGGACCTCCTTCTTCACACCGCCCTCTGGCGTGACGCCCTGGAGCCTGAAGGGGGTGGCGACGATGCCGCCGATGGTGTGGCGCGGATTCAGCGAGCCGTACGGGTCCTGAAAGATCATCTGCACGTCGCGGCGCATCGGCCGCAGCCGGCCTGCGGACAGGTGCGTGATGTCGCGGCCCTCGAACTCGACCGTGCCGCCGGTCGGTTCGAGCAGCCGGGTGACCAGCCTGCCCATCGTCGACTTGCCACAGCCGGACTCGCCGACCACGCCGAGCGTCTCGCCGGGCCGCACGTCGAAGGAGAGCCCGTCGACCGCCTGGACCGCGCCGACCTTCCGCTTCAGCAGCCCCTTGGTGATGGGGAAGTGCTTGGCCAGGTCGGTGACCCGCAGCAGCGGCTCGGGCGCGGCGGGGGCGGCCGCGGCGGCCGGTCCCGTGTTCGTCGCCTGTTTCGTCGGTTCACTCACAGCTTCGGCGCAATCTCTTCGGTCCAGATCTTCTCGCGCTGCTCGCGTGTCATGTGGCACGCGGAGAAGTGGTCGCCGGTGACCGCGAGCAGCTCGGGCCGCTCGGTGCGGGTGACATTGTCGGCGGGGACGTCCGCGTACGGGCAGCGCGGGTGGAAGGCGCAGCCGGACGGCACGTTGATGAGGCTCGGCGGGGAGCCCTTGACCGGCACGAGGCGGTCGGTCTGCTCCCGGTCGATGCGCGGCATCGAGCCCAGCAGCCCCCAGGTGTAGGGGTGCTGGGGCTGCTCGAAGACCTGGTCGGAGGGGCCGCGCTCGATGCACCGGCCCGCGTACATGACGAGCAGCCGGTCCGCGATCTCCGCGACCACGCCGAGGTCGTGGGTGATGATGACGACCGCGGAGCCGAACTCCTTCTGGAGGTCGCGGATGAGGTCGAGGATCTGCGCCTGGACGGTCACGTCGAGGGCGGTCGTCGGCTCGTCGGCTATCAGCAGCTGCGGATTGTTGACCAGCGCCATCGCGATCATCGCGCGCTGGCGCATACCGCCGGAGAACTGGTGCGGGTAGTCGTTGAAGCGGCGGGCCGGCTCGGGGATGCCGACCCGGTCGAGCATCTCGACGGCCCGCTTCTTCGCGGTCTTCTTGTCCACCTTGTTGTGGACGCGGTACGCCTCCACGATCTGCGCGCCGACCGTGTAGTACGGGTGCAGCGCGGAGAGCGGGTCCTGGAAGATCATGGCCATCTTCTGGCCGCGCAGCGCCCGCACGCGCTCCCGGTCGGCGGCGATGAGCTCCTCGCCGTCGAGCCAGATCTCACCGGAGATCCTGGCCCGGTCGGAGGTGTGCAGGCCCATGATGCCGAGCGAGGTCACGGACTTGCCCGAGCCCGACTCGCCGACGATGCCGAGGGTCTCGCCCGCCTTGAGGTCGAAGCTGACGCCGTCGACCGACCTGACGAGCCCGTCGTCGGTGTCGAAGTGGATCCGCAGGTCGCGCACGGAGAGGAACTCGCGCTCCGCGGCGGCAGCCCCGGACGCGGCCTGCGGGGCTGCGTCCTGTGCGGCGTCCTTGTGCGTGTCGCTCATGAGAGCCTCACCCGGGGGTCGATCGCGGCGTACACGAGGTCCACCAGCAGATTGCAGACGACGATGAAGAAGGCGGTCAGCAGCGTCACGCCCATGACGATCGGCAGGTCGTTGCCGGTGACGCCCTGGATGGCGTACGCGCCGAGGCCCTGGAAGGAGAACACCGACTCGGTGATGACGGCGCCGCCGAGCAGCAGCGCGAAGTCCATGCCGAAGATGGTGATGAGCGGGGTCAGCGCGGAGCGCAGGCCGTGCTTGACGACGACCCGCCGCTCGACGAGGCCCTTGGCCCTGGCCGTTCTGATGTAGTCCTCCCCCATGGTCTCCAGCATCCCCGCGCGGGTGAGCCGCGCGTAGAGGGCGGAGTAGAGGAAGGCGAGGGAGACCCACGGAAGGATCAGGTTCCACGCCCACTGGCCGGGGTTCTCGGCGAACGGCACGTAGTGCACGTTCCATATCTGGAGCCAGTTGAAGCTGAACAGTGCGAGCAGCGCGAGGCCGGTGAAGAACATCGGCAGCGAGACGCCCATGAGCGAGATGCCCATGGCGAGGCGGTCCCAGATCGAGCCGCGCTTGAGCGCGGAGAGGATGCCGGTGGCGATGCCGGTGACGAGCCAGATCACCGCGGCGCCGATGGCGAGCGAGAAGGTGATCGGGGCCCGCTGCTGGATCTGCGGCCAGACAGCGCTGTGGGTCTTGAAGGAGTAGCCGAAGCAGGGCGCGGAGCAGTGGGCAGGATCGGGGCCGAACTTGTAGTCGGCGCCGGCGACGATGCCCTTGACGAAGTGCCAGTACTGCTCGTAGATCGGCTGGTCGAGCCCCAGGTTCTTGATGACGGCCTTGATGACCGTGGGGTCGGGGCTCTTGCCGACGTACTGGGCGGCCATCGACTCGATGGTCTGCCCTGCGGCACGCGGAAGGAGATAGAAGATCGCGAAGGTGACTGCGCTGACCACCAGCAGCAGCAATACCGCGGCGAAGACGCGTCGGATGATGTACGCAGCCACAGCCGTGCGGCGTCGGGCCGGCCGAACCGGGTGGGACCCGGCGGGCCCGACGCCTTCACCTGCCTTTCAGGGGGGAATGCTTTCGGAGTCTCCGGGGAGCGCGGGGCTCCCCGGAGGGGCTCCTACTTGGTCGAGGTCAGGGTCGTGTAGTCGTACATGCCGAGGTAGGCGGCAGTGACCTCCACGTTCGCGGCGGACGCCGGCCGGTAGAGGAGGTTCTTCTTGTAGTAGAGCGGGACGATCGAGCCCTGCTTCATGATCATCTGGTCGATCGTGGCCCACTGGGCGTTGCGCTGGCCGTTGTCGACGGTGGCGATGGCCTTGTCGAACGCGTCGTTGATCGCCTTGTCGTTCAGCTCGGAGAGGTTCGTGCCGCCGGAGGACTTGATGGCACGGCCGTCCGCGATCTGGTCGAGGGAGGCGTAGCCGGTCGGCCAGTCGGCGCCCCACGCCATCATCATCATGCCGGCGTTGTTCTTGTGGACCCAGTCCGGGACACCGGCGAAGTCGGTGAAGTACTTGCTGCCGGGGAAGGTCTTGATGCTGGCGTTGACGCCGATCTTCTTCAGCGTCTCCTGGAGCTGGGTGGCGGCGAGGACCTCGTCAGGACGGTCGGAGCGGGCGGTCAGCGTGGTGGAGAAGCCGCCCGGCTTGCCGCACTTGGCCAGGTACTGCTTGGCCTTGGCGAGGTCGCCCTTGCTGCCCGGCGTCGGGTACGTGTCGGACTTCTCGTAGCCGGCGACCGTGGGCGGGATGACCGTGGACGCGGGCGTGCCCTTCACCGAGCCGCCGACCGCGTCGACCATGCCGGCCTTGTCGACCGCGTACTGCACGGCGGTGCGGCAGTCGGCGTTGTCGAACGGCTTCACCTTGTTGTCCAGCGCGAGGTACTGCAGGACACCGGCGTACGGGTTGTCCGTCTGCGCCTTCTCCTTGGGGTTGACCAGGAGCTTCGGCTGGGTCTTGGAGGCGACGCCGGTGCCCTGGATGTCCACGGTGGAGGTGTCGTTGATCAGGTGCTCGTCGATCGTCGTCTGGTTGACGTTGTACTTCAGGACGATCCGGTCGGGGAGCGCCTTGCGGATCGGGTCCGTCTTGGCGTCCCACTGCGGGTTGCGCACGAGCGTCGCGCCGGTGCTCTCGTTGAACGACGCGAACTTGTACGGGCCAGAGGACTGGATGCTCTGCTGGTACGAGGCGCCCTTGTCCAGCTTCTGCTCCACCGGCGCGGTCTGCGAGAACGTCGCCAGGTAGTTCATCTCGGCGAACGGCTTGCTCAGGTGGAAGACGATCGTGTACGGGTCCGGCGTCTCGATCGACTTGAGGCCGTCGGCCGACTTGTCCTTGTAGGGACCCTTGTAGGCGGAGTCGTCCGCGAGGTACGTCTTGAAGTACGTGGCGCCGTTGGAGAGGGCCTCGGGCGCGAAGTTGCTGCGCTCGATCGCGTACTTGACGTCCTTCGACGTGATCTCGCTGCCGTCCTGGAACTTCACGCCCTTGCGGATGTGGTACGTCCAGGTCTTGGCGTCGGCGCTGCTTGTGCCGGGGGCCGTCGCGAGGTCGGGCACGACCTGGAGGTTGGCCTTGCCGGGCGCAGGCTTGAACGACATGAGTGAACGCGCGTAGAGCCGGGAGAAGTTCTGCACCCAGCCGTAGTACGTGTTGCCCGGGTCGAGCGAGTCGGCGCCGCTGGAGATCTCCGCGGTGACCGTCCCGCCCTTCTTGGTGGTCTTGTTGGCGACGCCGCTGACCGCGGCGTTCGCCTTCGCCGAGCCGCCGCTGCTGTCGCTGGAGCCGCCGCCCCCGCAGGCCGAGGCGCCGAGTCCCAGCGCCAGCAGCGCGGAGATCGCCGCGGCCGTCCTTCTGTTCTTCATCGTGAGGATGTCCCCCTCGGTAGTCCGGTGCGGCACGGCCGCTGTTACTTGCCACGGGGGTCGAGTGCGTCGCGCAGCCCGTCCCCCAGCAGATTGAAGGCCAGAACGGTGACGAAGATCGCTACACCGGGGATGACCATGAACATCGGGTCGACCTGGTAGAGGTCGGTGGCCTGGTTGAGCATGCCGCCCCAGGAGGACTGCGGCGGTTCGATGCCGACGCCCAGATAGCTGAGGGACGCCTCGAACAGGATGTTGGTCGGGATGAGCAGCGTCGCGTAGACGAGGATCGGCGCGACCAGGTTGGGCAGCAGCTCCCTGAAGAGGATGAACGCGCCCCGCGCACCCAGGGACCTGGACGCCTCGACGAACTCGCGCTCGCGCAGCGACAGGGTCTGCGCGCGGACGATGCGTCCCATGTAGGGCCAGTTGAAGAAGCCGATCACGAAGATCAGCACGGCGATGCGGAGGGTGAGGCCGCTGAGCCCGAACGCCTTGCCCTGGAGCGTCGCGGAGATGGAGATCGCGAACAGCAGCAGCGGGAAGGCGAGAAAGGTGTCCATCACGCGGCTGATGGTGCTGTCCACCCAGCCGCCGTAGAAGCCCGCGACGACGCCCATGACGACGCCGATCACCACGGAGAGGAGCGTCGCACCGCCCGCGACGAGCAGCGAGACCCAGGAACCGTCCAGGATGCGGGCGAGGATGTCACGTCCCGTCTGCGGTTCGACACCGAGCGGATGGTGCCAACTGATGCCGCCGAAACCGCCCTTGGGGGCGAGCAGCACCGGGTCGACGAGGCTCTGGTGGAAGGCGTCCGGGTCGAGCCCGAACACCGACTGGATGGGCTTCGACAGGATCGCGACAAGGATCAGGAGCACCACGACGACGCCACCGGTCATCGCGACCTTGTCCCGCTTGAGGCGGGTCCAGGCGATCCTGCCGAGCGAACGGCCCTCGATCTGCTTGCTCCCGGCGCCCGCGAGGACCGCCTCCGGCTGCGCGGTCGCAGCAGACTTGGTGGTCTCTATTGGTGCCGTCATTGCGCTGGAGACCCCTCTTCTCGGCCGATGGTGACCGGCCCATGACCGCCGCCATGGCGGAACTGCGCCGCTGTGGCGGCCGATTCACTGATCAGCTTCTGATCAACATGATGCACGCTGCCCGTTCCGGTTACGGCGCGGGGGACCGGTCCGTGCGGCGCGCGGGCCGCTTCCCTTCGGTACGAAGGCGACCTCGGCCCTGGACCGTGTGCTGGTGGGAGTCTTCTGCGAGTGCTCGATCACGCACCAGCCCCCACGGGGAATGGTTGCCCAACCGTGATGCATCGCTCAGGGTCCCGGTATGCGGACGCTGGGTACTGCTCAGCGGACCTTTCCGGACATCCCCGCCCAGGTCAACTGGGGTGTCCGGGAGGTTGTGCGCGCGGGCGTGCGGTGCGGTCCCAGAGGGCGCTGCGCGCGGGCGCGCGGTGCGGTGGGAGCGCCGGCGAGGGCCGCCGCCGGCGGGTCAGAGGCGGTGTGCGGGCGGCGGGTACCCGTAGCCGCCGGCGGGCGCGGCGGCGCGGTGTGCGTCGCGGTCGTAGAACGGGCGCGTGTTGGCGCGCAGCCACATCGCGACCGGGTCGCGGTCGTCGGCCATCGCGACCGTCGACACCGGGAGCCCCTCGGGCACCGCGGTCACCGACTGGCGCATCATCGCGCGCACCGACTCGACCGCCGCCGCACCGCTCTCGTACAGGTCGAGCCCGACGGCGAGGTACGGGGTGCCGAGCGCGGGCTGGACCCAGGCGCGGCACAGCGACCTGACGGCGGGCGTGCGGTGTGCGTTCTGCGTGAGCAGGGCGTAGAACTGCGGGATCTGCACGGCGGGTTCACTGATCCGCAGCGGTCCCGCCGGCATCCGGTCGAGGCCGGTGGCGATGCGGCGCAGGTCGGGCCACGGGATGCCGAGGCCGCCGCCCGGGGCATGCGGATTGAGCCAGATGCCCCAGCCGTCGGGGTAGAGGGCGCCGGCGATGTCGCGCCCCGTGACGACCTCGTGGGCCCTGGTCCAGCCGCTGGCGGCGAGCTCCTGGGCCGAGGTGACGCACGGGGCGTAGCCGTACCCCTCGACCTGCATGTTCCCGTACTGCGCGGTGGGGGATCCCGGGGCGCCCTGCCACAGCAGCATCCAGACCCGGCCCGCGGTGTCGTCGGCGAGCGCGCGCAGCAGCGCCTCGTAGGCGTCGTAACGCCCCGGTGCCACCTGGCGCAGCATCTGCTCGATGTGCCCGGCCTCCGCGGTGCCTGGCGCGCTCACTCCGCTTCCCCGCCCCTCTTGTCCTCGCCGTCGGACCCCTGTCCCCGGATCCGTCCCCCCGGGCACGCGGTCCCGGCGCCCCCGACATCAAACCAGCTTAGGCGGCGGCACTGACACAGGCTTGACGCCGGGGCGTGGCGCCGCCACCCGCCGTCAGGCGTGCTCGCGCCGGTAGAAGGGGCGGACACGGCCGAGCATCCACTCGGCGACCAGGTCCTCCTGGGCCATGTCGAGCAGCAGCAGGTTCACCTGCCACGGCACGTGCACGCGGCCCAGCGCGCGGCCCAGCGCGTCGAGTGCGGCATGGCCGTCCGCGGGCCCCCACGGCACGAGTTGCACACCGACGAACAGCTGGTGCGGGCCGCCCTCGACGGAGGCGAGCGCGCGGCGCGCGTCGGCGACCACACCGGAGCCCTCGAACTCCTCGGACGCCGCGCGCAGGAAGTCCATCGGCTCGTCCTGCCAGTCGGGCTCGAACAGCCGGACCCGGCCGCCGCTCTCGGGCCCGTCGAGCGCGGTGCGCCCGGTGCGGCACAGCTCGGCGACGGCGGGCGGCGGCAGTGGCACACCGACCGCACCGCCCGGGTTCACGGCGATGCCGAGCTGCGGCGGCAGGCCGCGCGCGAAGTCGCGGGCGGGCGCGACGGTGAAGGACATATGGGTGCCGACGCACCGCAGGAACTGCTCCTGGGAGCTGAAGACCGGGACGTAGGCCCCGCCCGCTATCTCCACGGTGGGCACGTCGAGGCCGGTGCTCTCCGGGCCGCCGCCCTCGGGCAGCGGGACCCAGATGTCGCTGCGCCCCAGCACTTCGACGAGCCTGGCGCCCGCCGACTCGCTGCCGAGCGAGGCGGCGAGCGCCTCTTCGAGTTCGTTGCCCGGCCATGCCGTGTCCACTGCTGCCTCGCCCTCCGCCCTGCCCAACGGTTTCGCAAAGGCACCTTAATGCTCCGGGTCCGCCCCGGTGGAGCGGACGGTGAAAGCGATCGCGCCGAGCGAGCGCGCCGCGTCCCGGTCGAGCAGGACGGCCGAGTGGCAGCCTGCCGGCAGGCGCGCCGACTCGACCGCGGCGAGCAGGGCGCGCACCGCCCTGCGGTGCCGGGCGAACGCGTAGCGGGAGACTGCGCGGCCCCGGGCCCGCTGTCCCGCGCGCGCCACCTCGGGCGAGACGTCGAGGACGACGAGATGCAGGGCCCTGCCGCGGCCGCGCGCCTCGCGGGCGAGCCAGCGGCGCACCCAGCGCTGGGTGCCGCAGTCGTGGACGACGGCGCTGCGCCCGGTGCGCAGCAGCCGCCACAGGCCCGCGTAGTGGGCGAGGCGCACGGCGGGCCGGTACAGCGCGTAGGGCAGCCGCGGCAGCCGCCCGGCCCAGCGCTCCCGCGCGTCCTGCGAGTCGACGCCTGCCCCGGCCACTCTGCGGATGAGGGTGGACTTGCCGCTGCCCGGCAGCCCGGACACGACGACGAGGTCGCCGTCGGCGAAGACCAGGCCGCCCGGCGGTGCGCAGGCGCCGCCCCGTAAGTCCCGCACCCGCGCACCGCCACCCGCGCCCGTACGGGTGCCGGTGACGGCTCCGGTACTGACGCTGGTTCCGGCTCCGGTTCCGGTACCGGTGCTGGTGCTGGTGCTCCGTGTGCCGCGCACCGCCATGGCCGCCCCCTGTCACGGTCGTCCGCCGCCTCCCGGGCGCGGGGGCGCCGCGCCGCGCCCCGGCAAGCCTGGGTAAAGAGATGGTAATGGCGACCGAGGTTCCCGCGGGAGGGCGCGCATGCGATGATGGCGGCGCCAACTGCATACCGGCCGTTTGAATCCGCGCGGGAGAGTCCCGGCCACCTCGGTGGCGGGCGCCGAAGGAGCAAGTTCCTCCCTTGAATCTCTCAGGCACCGTTACCGCGCGGGCGAGGCAGATCTGAAAAGCGGGCCGCCGAGCGTGCCCCACCCAAGGTGCAAGCCGTGACCCTGACCGGGCGGTCATGGCGAACCTCTCAGGTTCCGATGACAGATGGGGAGGACAGTCCTCGCCCTTCATCCCTGGGAGCCACCGATGAGCCCGTCACCCCGCCGCACCGCGCTCGACGCCGTGCACCGCGCGCTGGGCGCCACCATGACCGACTTCGCGGGCTGGGACATGCCGCTGCGCTACGGCAGCGAACGCGAGGAGCACCACGCGGTCCGCACCACCGCCGGCCTCTTCGACCTCTCCCACATGGGTGAGATCACCCTGACGGGCCCGGGCGCCGCGGCTGCGCTCGACTACGCGCTCGTCGGCAACCTCGGCGCACTCGCCGTGGGCCGCGCCCGCTACACGATGATCTGCCGGGAGGACGGCGGCATCCTCGACGACCTGATCGTCTACCGCCTCGGCGGCGAGCACTTCATGGTCGTGGCCAACGCCTCCAACGCGCAGGTCGTGCTGGACGAGCTGACGGCGCGCGCCGCGGGCTTCGACGCCGAGGTGCGCGACGACCGCGAGGCGTACGCGCTGCTCGCCGTGCAGGGCCCGGCGTCGCCCGGGATCCTGGCGTCGCTCACCGAGGCGGACCTCGAAGACCTCAAGTACTACGCGGGCCTGCCCGGCACGGTCGCCGGGGTCGACGCGCTGATCGCGCGCACCGGCTACACCGGCGAGGACGGCTTCGAGCTGTTCGTGGCGCCCGCGGACGCGGAGCGGCTGTGGCAGGCGCTGACCGAGGCGGGCGCGGGCGCCGGCCTGGTGCCGTGCGGCCTGTCCTGCCGCGACACCCTGCGCCTCGAAGCCGGGATGCCGCTGTACGGGAACGAGCTGTCGACGGCGCTGACCCCGTACGACGCGGGGCTCGGCCGGGTCGTGAAGTTCGAGAAGGAGGGCGACTTCGTGGGCCGCACGGCGCTCGCGACGGCGTCCGAGCTGGCCGCGGTGAAGGCGCCGCGCAAGCTGGTCGGCCTGGTCTCCGAGGGCCGCAGGGTGCCGCGGGCCGGCTACCACGTGGTCGCGGGGGACGCCGTCGTGGGGCAGGTCACCTCGGGCGCCCCCTCCCCCACACTGGGCAGGCCGATCGCGATGGCGTACGTCGACGCCGCGCACGCCGCCCCCGGCGCCGAGGGGATCGGCGTCGACATCCGCGGCAACCACGAGCCGTTCGAGGTCGTGGCCCTGCCGTTCTACAAGCGCCAGAAGTGATAGGCCCTCTTCCACGGCTTCGGCAGGCCCTGCCTGCGTGCACCGCCTTCCCCCTTCCGACCCGGCCGTTTCCGGCCGCCCACCCGCGTACAGGAGAATCCAGGTCATGAGCAACCCGCAGCAGCTGCGCTACAGCAAGGAGCACGAGTGGCTGACGGCCGCCGAGGACGGCGTGTCGACGGTCGGCATCACCGAGTTCGCGGCGAACGCCCTGGGCGACGTCGTGTACGTGCAGCTCCCGGAGGTGGGGGACACGGTGGCCGCGGGCGAGACCTGCGGCGAGCTGGAGTCCACCAAGTCGGTCAGCGACCTGTACGCGCCGGTCTCCGGCGAGGTCACCGCGGTCAACCAGGACGTGGCGGACGACCCGTCGCTGGTCAACACGGCGCCCTTCGAGGGCGGCTGGCTGTTCAAGGTCCGGGTCTCCGACGAGCCGGGCGACCTGCTCTCGGCGGACGAGTACACCGAGTTCGCCGGCAACTGACGCCACTGACGGCAATCGACACCAGGGACTGATCCGCTTTGACTTCGCTCCTGAACACCCCGCTGCACGAGCTCGATCCGGACGTGGCCGCCGCGGTCGACGCCGAGCTGCACCGCCAGCAGTCGACGCTGGAGATGATCGCCTCGGAGAACTTCGCCCCGGTCGCCGTGATGGAGGCGCAGGGCTCGGTCCTCACCAACAAGTACGCCGAGGGCTACCCCGGCCGCCGCTACTACGGCGGCTGCGAGCACGTCGACGTGATCGAGCAGATCGCCATCGACCGGGTGAAGGCGCTGTTCGGCGCCGAGCACGCCAACGTGCAGCCGCACTCGGGGGCGCAGGCCAACGCGGCGGCGATGTTCGCGCTGCTCAAGCCAGGCGACACGATCATGGGGCTGAACCTCGCGCACGGCGGGCACCTCACCCACGGCATGAAGATCAACTTCTCCGGCAAGCTGTACAACGTGGTGCCCTACCACGTCGACGGCGAGAGCGGCCAGGTCGACATGGCCGAGGTGGAGCGCCTCGCCAAGGAGGCCAGGCCGCAGCTGATCGTGGCGGGCTGGTCCGCCTATCCGCGGCAGCTGGACTTCGCCGCGTTCCGGCGGATCGCCGACGAGGTCGGCGCGTACCTGATGGTCGACATGGCGCACTTCGCGGGCCTGGTCGCCGCCGGGCTGCACCCCAACCCGGTGCCGCACGCCCATGTGGTGACGACGACCACGCACAAGACGCTCGGCGGCCCGCGCGGCGGCGTGATCCTCTCGACGGCCAAGCTGGCCAAGAAGATCAACTCGGCGGTCTTCCCCGGCCAGCAGGGCGGCCCGCTCGAACACGTCGTCGCGGGCAAGGCGGTCGCGTTCAAGGTGGCCGCCTCCGAGGACTTCAAGGAGCGCCAGCGGCGCACCCTGGAGGGGGCGCGCATCCTCGCGGACCGCCTCGGCCGCGACGACGTGGCCCAGGCCGGGGTCTCCGTGCTCTCCGGCGGCACGGACGTCCACCTGGTCCTCGTCGACCTGCGCGACTCCGAGCTCGACGGGCAGCAGGCCGAGGACCGGCTGCACGAGGTCGGCATCACGGTGAACCGCAACGCGGTGCCGAACGACCCGCGCCCCCCGATGGTCACCTCGGGCCTGCGGATCGGCACCCCCGCGCTCGCCACCCGCGGCTTCACCGCGGAGGACTTCGCCGAAGTGGCGGATGTCATCGCGCAGGCGCTGAAGCCGGCCTTCGACCGCGAGGAGCTGGGCGTACGGGTGGCGGCGCTCGCCGCGAAGCACCCGCTGTACCCGACGCTGTAGTCGCCCGCGCGCACTGCGTCAGGACACTCGCGGGGCGCCGCGTCACACTGGAGTGTGGTGCGCGGTGCCCCGCCGTGCGCCACCGTCACGCCTTCCGGCCGCCCGGCGACCCCGCGGCGGCGCAGGCCCCCGCTACCGGCGGACAACGGCGTCCGCCGACCACCAAGGAGTCCTTCCGTGGCCATCTCGGTCTTCGACCTGTTCTCGATCGGCATCGGCCCTTCCAGCTCGCACACGGTGGGCCCGATGCGGGCCGCCCGCATGTTCGCGGGCCGGCTGAAGAACGAGGGCCTGCTGGTGCACACCGCCTCGCTCCACGCGGAGCTTTACGGGTCGCTCGGCGCGACGGGCCACGGCCACGGCACGCCGAAGGCGGTCCTGCTCGGCCTGGAGGGCAATGCGCCCCGCACGGTCGACGTGGAGCGCGCCGACGAGGAGGCGGAACGTATCTCCACCTCCGGCAGGCTCCGCCTGCTCGGCGCGCACGAGATCGCCTTCGACGCGTCGAAGGACCTGGTCCTGCACCGCCGCAAGCGGCTGCCGTACCACGCCAACGGCATGAGGATCACCGCGTACGGCGCGGCGGGCGAGACGCTGCTCGAGAAGACGTACTACTCGGTGGGCGGCGGCTTCGTGGTGGACGAGGAGGCCGTGGGCGAGGACCGCATCAAGCTGGACGACACGGTGCTCAAGCACCCCTTCCGCACCGGTGACGAGCTGCTGCGGCGCTCCCGCGAGGCCGGCCTCTCGATCTCCGCGCTGATGCTGGAGAACGAGCGCGCCTGGCGCAGCGAGGACGAGGTGCGGGCCGGGCTGCTGGAGATCTGGCAGGTCATGCAGGCGTGCGTGAGCCGCGGCATGTCCCGCGAGGGCAATCTGCCGGGTGGCCTCAAGGTGCGGCGGCGGGCCGCGAACCTTGCACGGCAGCTGCGGGCCGAGGGCGATCCGCACACCCACGCCATGGAGTGGATCACCCTCTACGCCATGGCGGTCAACGAGGAGAACGCGGCGGGCGGCCGGGTCGTCACCGCGCCCACCAACGGCGCGGCGGGCATCATCCCCGCGGTCCTGCACTACTACATGAACTTCTGCGCCCACGGCGCCACGCCCCAGGAGCGCGACGACGACGTGGTCCGCTTCCTGCTGGCCGCGGGCGCCATCGGCCTGCTGTTCAAGGAGAACGCCTCCATCTCGGGCGCCGAGGTCGGCTGCCAGGGCGAGGTGGGCTCCGCCTGCTCCATGGCGGCAGGCGCCCTCGCCGAGGTGCTGGGCGGCAGCGCCGAGCAGGTGGAGAACGCCGCGGAGATCGGCATGGAGCACAACCTCGGACTGACCTGCGACCCGGTCGGCGGCCTCGTCCAGATCCCGTGCATCGAGCGCAACGGCATGGCCGCGGTCAAGGCGGTGACGGCCGCGAAGATGGCCCTGCGCGGCGACGGCAGCCACATGGTCTCGCTCGACAAGGTCATCAAGACAATGCGGGACACCGGCAGGGACATGTCGGTCAAGTACAAGGAGACGGCCCGAGGCGGGCTCGCGGTGAACATCATCGAGTGCTGACCCCTCCCCCTGCGCTGCCGTCGAGGCGGGCCGCGGTCCCACGGGGCCGCCGAGCGAATAGCAGACCGAGTTCAATTATGGTCCGGGTACGGTTATCCTGGCCGGATGACCGGGCTGCGCGAGCGCAAGAAGGAACAGACCAGGCAGCGGATCGCCGCGGTGGCGCTGCGGATGTTCGCCGAGCGCGGCTTCGACGCCGTGCCGGTCGGCGAGATCGCCGCGGCCGCCGAGGTGGCCAAGGCGACGCTCTTCGCGTACTTCCCGACCAAGGAGTCGCTCGCCCTGCACGGGGTCGGCGGCGACGACCTGGCGGGGATCGTCGCCGCGCGTCCCGCGGGCCTGACGTTCCTCGACGCCCTGCGGGCGCACTACCGCGCGTTCACCGCCGAGAGGGTGCCGGAGGCCGACCTCGGCGCGCTGCTCGTCCGGATACGCGTGATCCAGGGCAGCCCGGCCCTGCAGAACGCCGCGAGCGCCCTGCTCTACCGGCAGCGCCTGGCGTTGGCCGAGGTCCTGGCGGAGGCGTACGGCCCGACGGCTGCCGCGCTGCTGGCAGCCCAGGTCGCCGCCTCGCTGGTCACCCTCCAAGAGGTGTACTTCCGGCGCCTGCTGGACGGCGTCCGCGCCGAGGACGCGGGCCGCGCCCTGGCCGAGGACGCCGAACTCGCCTTCGGCCTGCTGGAACACGGCGTCGCGCACGCGAAGGGGCACTGACGTGCGCGCACGCGGCATCAACTACGACACCGGGACCTTCCCCGGCCGCCTGCTCACCCGGAAGGCCTTCGACCCCGGGCAGGTCGGGCACGAGATGGCGGTGATCGCCTCCGACCTGCACTGCGACGCGGTGCGCGTCTCGGGCGGCGACGCAGGGCGGCTGGCCACCGCGGCCCGGCTCGCGGCCGGGGCGGGCCTTGAGGTGTGGTTCTCCCCGCTCCCCGTCGACCTCCCTCCTGAGCGCGTCCTGCCCTTCCTCGCCGACTGCGCGCGGCGCGCCGAGGACCTGCGCGCGGGCGGCGCGCAGGTGGTGTTCGTCGCCGGGTGCGAGCTCAGCGCCTTCGCCCACGGCTTCCTTCCCGGGCACGACCACCGCGAGCGCCTCCGCGCCATGGCCAACCCCGATCCGCGGTGGTGGGCCTCGCTCGGGCCGGTCCCCGAGCGCCTCAACGTGTTCCTCGCCCGGGCGGCCGAGACGGTGCGCGCCCACTTCCACGGGAGGGTCACCTACGCGTCCGGGGCCTGGGAGCCCGTCGACTGGGCCCCGTTCGACCTGGTGGGCGTCGACGCCTACCGCACCGGGCGGGACGCGGACGGCTTCCGCGCGCACCTGCGCGAGCTGGTCCGCCTCGGCAAGCCGGTCGCGGTCACCGAGTACGGGACGTGCGCCTACCGCGGAGCGGGCGACCTGGGCGGCATGGCGTGGCAGCCGCCGCCAGGGGCGGTGAGGGACGAGGACGAACAGGTGCGCCACCTGGGCGAACTGCTCGACGTCTTCGAGGACGAGGGCGTGGACACGGCGCTGTGGTTCTCCTTCGCCAACTACGACAAGCCCCTCGAACGCGACATCGCCTCCTACGGCGTCGTGCGCATGCTCGACGAGACCCGCTGGGAGCCGAAGAAGGTCTTCCACGCCATGGGTGCCAGGCACCGGCGGCGGGACGGCCGGCACGGCTGAGCGCACGCCGCGGGGCGGTGTCCCCGCGGGCGGGCGCATCATGGACGTATGAACTCCGTGACGCGCGCGCTGGGCACCGGGCGGCTGGGGCGGCAGGCGGCCGAGACGTCGTTCGAGAACCCTGCGGTCCTCGGGACCCTGCTGCTCGCCGGGCTGACCGTGCTCTGGGCGGTGCTCGGCAATGTCTACGGCATCGTGAGCTCGCTGGTGGCGATGGGCGTCACCACGGGGCTCGCGGTCCGCTACGCCCGCCGCTGACCCGCGGCGGTGCGGGGCCGCGTACGCCCCGGCGCGGCGCCCGCCCGCGGACCTCTCGGACCGCGGCCGCGCGGTCCGAGGCGTTACGGTGAGGAACGGTACGTCCCGCGATGCCCGTCGCGGCGACCACCGCCGCCGGAGGGCCGCGCGCCCCGCGGCCCGAGCGAAGGAGGCGCACCGTGCCGCTGGCGGACGCGCCGCCGCACCTGCCCGGTGTCCTCGGCGACATCGCGCCCGTCCTCGACCACTGGGGCTATCTGGCGGTCGGCGGGCTGCTGTTCCTGGAGGACTTCGGCATCCCCGTGCCGGGCGAGACGATCCTGATCGCGTCGGCGGTGTACGCGGGGGCGGGCCGCCTCGACATGGTCGCGGTCGTCGCGATCGCCGTGGTCGCGGCCGTGCTCGGCGACAACGTCGGCTACGCGATCGGCCGCTTCGGCGGCCACCGGCTCGTGGACCGCTACGGCAAGTACGTGCTGCTGACCCCCGAGCGGGTGAAGAAGGCCGAGGACTTCTTCCAGCGGCACGGCGGCAAGATCGTCACCGTCGCGCGCTTCGTGGACGGCCTGCGCCAGGCCAACGGGATCATCGCCGGCATGACCCTGATGCCCTGGCGGCGCTTCCTGGTGTTCAACGCGCTGGGCGCGGCCCTGTGGGTGGGCGCCTGGTCGGGCGTGGGTTATGTGGCGGGGCAGCACCTGGACACGATCTACCCGCAGATCCAGCGGTACGAGCTGGTCCTCGCCGCCGTGGTGGCCGCGGCACTCGTCCTGCTGGTCCTGCGCCATGTGCGCCGCCGCCGCAGGGAACGCGCGGACGCGGACGCCCGCCCCGCGGAGCGGGCGTCCGCGTCCGACGACGACCCGGGCGAGGGCCCGCGCGCCCGCGAGCGCAGCCGCTGAGTGCGGCGGCGGGGCCGCAGGTCAGGCGGTGGCCGTGGTGACGGTGCCCGAGGCGCTCGACTTGAGCCAGTCGCTCCAGGAGAGGTTGTAGTCCGCGTAGCCGTTGTCGCCCGGCGCCTTGCCGCGCGGGGAGCCGGTGATGGTGACGGGGTCGCCCGGCTTGACGTAGTTGTAGAACCACTTGGCGTCGGCCATCGACAGGTGGACGCAGCCGTGCGAACCGTAGCTGTGGCCGGGGTACGGGTCGCCGTCCGAGTAGTGGATGTAGGTGCCGGACGTCGTCAGGTGGACGTCCCACGGCAGCGTCTCGTCGTAGTAGTCGGGGGCGCCCTTGGTGCAGCTGATGCCGACGCTGCAGGAGGTCATGTGGACCTCCTTGGCCTTGTCGATGACGGCCATCGTGCCGTCCCAGGAGGGCCACTGGGGGCTGCCCGCGTCGATGGACAGGGTGCGGACCTTCGCGCCGTTCTTGGTGACGGTCATGGTGTGGTCGGGCACGGAGACCTTCGCCTCCACGTCGTCGCCGACGGTGAAGGAGTGCCGGTAGTCGTGCACGCCCACCCGGCCGTTGCCGTTCTTGACGCCCGTCATCTGCGCGTCGACGCCGACCTTGGTGCCGCTCGGCCAGTAGTCCTGCGGGCGGAAGTCGACCCGGGTGTCGCTGAACCAGTGCCAGGCGCCGGTGACCGGCTGCGACGTCGTCACCTTGAGGTGCTTCTCGACGTCGGCGCGCGCCGACTGCGCCACCGGGTTGCTGAAGACCACGGAGACGGGCTGGGCGACGCCGACCGTGCCGCCGCGCGGGGTGATGGTGTCGAGCAGCATGGCGGGCGCGGCCGGCTTCGACGGGCTCGGCTTCGCCGAGGCACTGTCCGCCGGCTTCCCCTTGCCGTCGGACGCCCCCGAGGCGTCCGCGGCCGAGTTCCCCCCGCACGCGGTCGCCCCGACCAGCAGCGCACCGGCAAGCAGTACCGCCCCGATGCCCCTTTTGCCCTGGCCTATGCCCACGCCCATTACCTCAGCTCCCGCTCGCACCGCACGCCTTGTCACAAGTCCGACATCTACAGGGACGTGGGCCCGGACCCGGCAGTTCCCCCGCCCTGGCAAAGCGCGGACAAAGCCCTGCCCCGCCTGCGGACCGTGTGCCCGGCGCCCGGCGCCGCACGCCGGGTCGGGCCGTCATCGCGCGGGTTTTTGGAGCGCGCCGGCGTCGGCGCGGGTACGGGCCCGCGGTCAGCGGTCCTGGAGGCGCATCTCGAACCAGGTGCTCTTGCCGCGCGGCAGCAGGTCCACGCCCCAGCGGTCGGCGAGCTTGTCGACGAGGAACAGGCCGCGCCCGCTGACGTCCGTGGCCTGTACGGGCATCAGGCAGGGCAGGCCCCTCGACGGGTCGCGCACCTCGATCCTGATCCATCCCCTGCGGCGCAGCATCCGCAGGCCGAAGACGCGGGCGCCGGTGTGGCGCACGGCGTTGCCGACGAGTTCCGAGACGAGCAGGACGGCGTGCTCCGCGAGATCCGGGGAGAGCGACCACTGCCGCAGGACGACGCCGTGGGTGATGCGGCGGGCGACCGCCGCCGACTCCGGGAGGGACGCGAGGCGCACCTCCGCCTCGGTCGGGTCGCCGTACAACTCCAGCGCTTGGAGCGCCTGGTCGTCCTCGACGGCCGGCGTGCGCCGCACGGTGACCGCACCGCCAAGCCGCCGCGGCTGCTCTACGTTCTCCAGGCCCGCCATGCCCCCCATCATGGCCGTCCGGAGGGCGCCGCGTGGCCGTTCCAGAGGATTCCACCCCCGGAACGCGAGATTCCGCGCAATTGCATCGGCATATGCCAAAGGCAGAACGGCCCCTCTGACACCCCGTCCGACCTGCTTATACGCCTGGATTTCGGGTGATGAGCGGTCCGCATAACGGCTCGCCGTTAAGTTCCGCTTAAGGCGTCGCCGGGGTCCGTACGTACGGAAGCTGAACCGGCGCGCGCGGCCGCGCAGAGGCGGCTCCGGGGTCACAGGGGGTTCGCGCCGGAGCATGCGCCCGGCGCACGCCGGGGGCCCGCGCGGCGCCCTGCCGGGGCGCCCGCCGCGGGCCCGCACGCGGCCGTCAGAGGAACTGCGCCTTGCCGGGCCCTTCCTCCACGAACGAGCGCATGCCGCGCTCGCGGTCCTCCGTGGCGAACAGGCCGGCGAACCACGTACGTTCGAGTGCGAGGCCGGAGCCGAGGTCCGTCTCCAGGCCCGCGTCCACGACCTCCTTCGCCGCGCGCAGCGCGATCGCCGGGCCCTTCGCCAGCCGCTCGGCCCACTGCTGCGCCTCGGGGTAGACGCTGCCCGCCGGCACCACCCGGTCGACGAGGCCGAGGGCGAGCGCCTCGTCGGCCCTGACCTGACGGCCCGTGAAGATCAGGTCCTTGGCCCGCGAGGGCCCGATCAGCCGGGCGAGGCGCTGGGTGCCGCCCGCGCCGGGGATCAGCCCGAGCAGGATCTCCGGCTGGCCGAGCTTCGCGTTGTCGGCGGCGATGCGGTAGTCGGCGCAGAGCGCGAGCTCGCAGCCGCCGCCGAGCGCGTAGCCGGTGACCGCCGCCACCACCGGCTTGGGGATCTTCGCCACCGCGGTGAAGGACTCCTGCAGCGCGCGGGAGCGCACGACCATCGCCGCGTGGTCCATGGCGCGCATCTCCTTGATGTCGGCGCCGGCCGCGAAGACCTTGTCGCCGCCGTAGAGGATCACCGCGCGCACGTCCGCGCGCTCCCCCGCCTCGTGGGCGAGGTCGCGGATGCGGTCCTGCACGTCCGTGTCGAGCGCGTTCATCGGGGGGCGGTCGAGCCGGATCGTGCCGACGCCGCCGGACACTTCGAGAGTTACCGTTGCCATACGAGGCAGGTTAACGCCCGCTAACGACAGCGGACCCGGCGCGCCCGCCCGCTGCGCCCGGGTCCGTGCCGGGGCCGCCCGCGCGGGCGGCCCCCTGCCTCACTTCTTCCAGTCGGCCCAGGACATGTTCCAGCCGTTGAGGCCGTTGTCCGGAGCGACGGTCTTGTCGTGCGAGTTCTTCACGACGACCACGTCGCCGATGAGCGAGTTGCCGTAGAACCACGCCGCCGGGGTGCCGTTGTCGCCGCCGCCGCGCCTGTCGTGCAGGCCGACGCAGCCGTGGCTGGTGTTCTGCGACCCGAAGACGCTCGTCGCGGCCCAGTAGTTGCCGTGGATGAACGTCCCCGACTGGGTGAGCCGCATGGCGTGCGGCACGTCCGGGATGTCGTACTCGCCGCCGAGGCCCACGGTCTGACTGTCCATCCTGGTCACCGGGTCCTTCTCGCTGATGACCAGCTGGCCCTGCCAGGTGGTGTGCCCGGGTCCGCCCGCGCTGACGGGGATCTGCCGGATCTGCTTGCCGTCCCGCACGACCTTCATCGTGTGCTTGGCCGCGTCGACCGTGGAGATCTGGCTGCGGCCGACGGTGAAGCCGACCGTCTTGGCCTGCGTCCCGTACACGCCGGGCCTGCCCTGCACGCCGTCCAGGTCGAGCTTGACGGTGACCTTGGTGCCGGGCGCCCAGTAGTGCTCGGGGCGGAAGTCGAGGCGGTCGTTGCCGAACCAGTGCCCCTCGACCGGGACCGCGGGATCCGTGGTGACCGTGACGGCCTTCTCCACGGCCGCCGGGTCGGTGATGCCGCGGTTGAAGCTGAGCGAGACCGGCATGCCGACGCCCACGGTCGACTTGTCCTCGGGCGTGTAGGAACCGACGAAGGTGTTCTTCGGGGTGAGCGTGGTGAACTTGGTGTCCTTCGCCGACACCCGGCCCTTGGCGTCCTTCGCCGTGGCGTGCACGGCGTACGTGGTGGACGCGGCGAGGTGCCCGCTCGGCCGCCAGCTCGTGCCGTCGGCGGACAGCTCCCCCGCCACCCGCGCGCCCTTCGTGTCCTCCACGGTGACCGCGGTCAGCGTGCCGCGCTCGACGCCGACCCGCAGCGCGCCGGTCGTCGCGACGGACGTGGCGCCGTCGGACGGCGCGACCTCGACCGCGGCCTGCGGGGCGTCGTCCTTGACCGTCGACGCGCCGGCCGGCGCCTTGCCGTCGTCGTCCTTGCCCGTGCCCCCGCCCCCGCAGGCGGTGGCGGCGAACAGCAGCGCGCCGACGACGAGGGCGAGCGGCCCTGTGCCCCGCCGCGCGCGCCGCAGCGCCCGGGTCCCCGCCGCTTCGCCGGGCCGCCGCCCCGGCCGTACAGGTGGCTGCTTCACGTCGGTCGTCTCCCCTCGCACGGCCTGGCCCCCGCCACGGCCCGCACTCCCCGCACGTGTCGAACGCACGCGCCTGGCGATAGATAATCACACCGAATACGGCGCCGCGTTCACCTGATTGTCACCGTTCGGTCCCAACCCGGAGCAGCCCGGCGCGTCACCGACGCTCCGTGGCGACCCCCTGACGACGAGGACGTATTCCCCCTCTCAGACGGCCGAACCCTGCTTCCAGGAAGGCCAGTCCAGGTTCCAGCCGCCGAGTCCGTTGTCCGGCGCGACAATGCGGTCGTCGGAGTTCACGACCTCCACCACGTCGCCGATCAGTGTGCGGTCGAAGAACCAGCCTGCGGGGGTGGAGGAGCTGCCGCCCTTGACGTCCCGCAGGCCGACGCAGCCGTGGCTGGTGTTGCGGGACCCGAACGTCTCCGCGGGGGCCCAGTAGTTGCCGTGCAGGAAGGTGCCCGAGGTGGTCAGGCGGAGCGCGTGCGGCACGTCCTTGATGTCGTACTCGCCGCCGAAGCCGACCGTGGAGCCGTTCATCCGGGTCACGTCGTACATCTCGGAGACGACCATCTTGCCGTTGTACGTGGTGCGGTCGGGGGCGCCTGCGGTGACCGGGAGGGTGGCCAGCAGCCGGCCGCCGTCGCCGCGCACGCGCATCGTGTGCGCCGCGGCGTCCACGGTGGAGACCTGGGAGCGGCCCACGGTGAAGCCGACCGTCTTGTGCTGGATGCCGTACACGCCGGGCGCCGCCTGGACGTCCCTGAGGCCCATCGCGACGGTGACCTTGGTGCCGGGCCGCCAGTAGTGCTCGGGGCGGAAGTCGAGCCGCCGGTCGCCGAACCAGTGGCCCGCCACCTCGACGGCGGGCCGCGCGGTGACGGCGATGGCGCGCTGCACGGCCGCGCGGTCCCTGACGGGCCGGTTGAAGTCGATGGAGACGATCATGCCCGTGCCGACGGTGGCGCGGTTCTCCGGGGTGAAGTAGCCGATGAAGCGGTGCGCGGGGACCTCGGTGGTGAAGGTGGTGTGCCGGGCGGCCCGGCGGCCCTCGTCGTCGACGGTGACCGCGTCGACGCCGTACTTGGCGGCGAGCGCGGGGTGGGCGCCGGGCAGCGGCGTCCAGGTGCGCCCGTCGCCCGAGACGCGGCCCGGCAGGTCGACGGGGTCGGCGGCCTCGATCTGCCGGACGGCGACGCGTTCGAGCCGGCCCTCGGGGACGGTGACGCTGATGCGGTCGCCCCGGTGGACGCCCTTGGCGCCGTCGCGCGGTGTGACGCGGAGGGAGTCGGCGGAGGCCGCGAGGGGCGCCCCGTCCTTGCCCGCCGTGTCGGCGGGGCCGCCGACGCAGCCCGCGGTGCCCGCGAGGAGCGCGGCGGCGGCGAGGGCGAGGGCGGCGGCGCGGGCTGCGGCCCGCTGCGATAGCTGTCTCACGTCCCGCCCAACGACGGCCGGGTCCCGGGGAAACGTCGGCCGGCGCAAGGCCACCCGGCCGCACGTGAGGGCGGGGCCGCTGAGGGGAAGAACACGGGGGACGACGAGCACGACAGGGGGCGGCCCGCGCGGGGTGGGCGCGGCGGGGCCGCCGTGCCGGCCCGCTGGGGCCGACGAGCCGCGGGAGGCCGGCAGGTGGCGAGCGCAGCCGAGCAGGACGAGTGGACCCGGACGGCCGGGCGTACCGGCGCGCACTCCGCGGCGGCCGAGCGCCGCCCGCACCGGTACGGCGACCCGAGGTCGGTGCTGCCCTGCGGCCCCGAGCCGCTGGGTGCCCGGGTGGGCACGGGCCCCGGCGGCGCGGCGGGCACCGGCTTCGCCCTGTGGGCGGGCGGCGCCGAGGCGGTGGAGGTCTGCCTGTTCGAAGGCGAGGGGCCCGGCGCGCAGGAGACGCGGTACGCGCTGGCCGAGCGCACGGACGGCGTCTGGCACGGCTTCCTGCCGGGGGTCGGTGCGGGGGCGCGCTACGGCTTCCGGGTGCACGGCAGGTGGGACCCGTGGACGGGCGCCAGGTGGAACCCGGCGAAGCTGCTGCTCGACCCGTATGCGCGCGCCGTCGACGGCGAGTTCCGGCTGCCGCCCGAGGTGTACGGGCACGTGCGGGACTGGCCGCAGCGGCAGGTCGCCGACACGGTGCGCGACGAGCGGGACTCGGCGCCGTTCGTGCCGAAGGGCGTGGTGGTCGCCGAGGGCGTGCCGGAGGCGGCGGACGGCTGGCTGCGGCCCGGGACGCCGTGGGCCGACACCGTGCTGTACGAGCTGCACGTGAAGGGCTTCACCAGGCGCCACCCCGGGGTGCCCGAGGAGCTGCGCGGCACCTATGCGGGCCTCGCGCACCCGGCGGCTGTCGGGTACCTGCGGGAGCTCGGGGTGACGGCGGTGGAGCTGCTGCCGGTGCAGCAGTTCGCGCACGAGGAACACCTGCTGCGGCGCGGCCTGAGAAACCACTGGGGCTACAACCCGATCGGCTGGTTCGCCCCGCACGCGGGGTACGCGGCGTGCGGGACCCGGGGAGAGCAGGTCGGCGAGTTCCGGCGGATGGTGCGCGCCCTGCACGCCGCGGGCATCGAGGTGATCCTCGACGTGGTCTACAACCACACGGCTGAGGGCGGCGAGCTGGGGCCGACGCTGTCGCTGCGCGGCGTCGACAACCGCGCCCACTACCGGCTCCAGCAGGACGCCAGGCGCTACACCGACGTCACGGGCTGCGGCAACACCCTGGATGCGGCACGGCCTGCGGCGCTGCGGCTGATCGCCGACTCGCTGCGGTACTGGGTGACCGAGATGGGCGTGGACGGCTTCCGCTTCGACCTCGCCGCCACCCTCGCCAGGTCGGCGGGCGGTGGGGTGGACATGGCGGGGCCGTTCCTCGCGGTGCTCGCGCAGGACCCGGTGCTGCGGCGCGTGAAGCTGATCGCCGAGCCGTGGGACATGGGGCCCGGCGGCTACCAGGTGGGTGCCTTCCCGCCGCCGTGGTCGGAGTGGAACGACCGCTACCGCGACGCGGTGCGGGACTTCTGGCGGGGCGCGGCGCCCGACGTGCGGGAGCTCGGCACCCGGGTCTCCGGTTCGAGCGACCTGTACGA
Source organism: Streptomyces sp. NPDC047002 (assembly GCF_040704505.1). Classification (NCBI taxonomy): domain Bacteria; kingdom Bacillati; phylum Actinomycetota; class Actinomycetes; order Kitasatosporales; family Streptomycetaceae; genus Streptomyces; species Streptomyces sp. NPDC047002. The sequence goes on along the minus strand of NZ_JBEYWC010000005.1, from coordinate 9,788 downwards.
GCAGGGCGGGCGGGCCCCGTACGCCTCGGTCAACTTCGTGACAGCGCACGACGGCTTCACCCTGCGCGACCTCGTCTCGTACGAGCGCAAGCACAACGAGGCCAACGGCGAGGGCAACAGGGACGGCACGGACGACAACAGGTCCTGGAACTGCGGCGCCGAGGGCGAGAGCGGCGACCCGCGGGTGGCGGCGCTGCGCCGCCGCCAGCTGCGCAACCTGCTGGGCACGCTGCTGCTCTCCGCGGGCGTGCCGATGCTGGTCGCGGGCGACGAGATGGGGCGCACGCAGGGCGGCAACAACAACGCGTACTGCCAGGACAACGAGACCGGCTGGGTGGACTGGTCGCTGCTCGGCGACCCCGGATGGGCCGCGCTGCGCGCGCTGGCCGCGCGGCTGCTGCGGCTGCGCGCGGCCCATCCTGCGCTGCGGCGCCGGGCGTTCTTCTCGGGGCGGCCCCGCGTCCCCGGCGGCCTGCCCGACCTTGCGTGGTTCAGGACGGACGGCGCGGAGAAGGCGCAGGACGACTGGCACGAGCCCGCGTGCACGCTGGTGTTCCACCTCTCCGCGGACGGCGCACCCGGCGGGGACGGGCCGGACGACGGCTTCCTCGCCGTCCTGCACGCGGGCCACGAGCCCGCCGACGTCCTGCTGCCCGGGCCGCCGTGGGCCGAGGAGTACGAGCTGGTGGTCGACACCTCCCGGGAGGACCAGGAGGACGAGCCGGGCACCCGGCACCCGGGCGGCACGCCCCTCGCGGTGCCGCCGCGCTCCCTCCTGCTGCTGCGGTCCAAGGGCCCGGGTGCGGTTCCGCTCAACGGCACCGGCCCACACGCGGGTTGAACGGCGCGGCCCGGCGCGGCTCAGGGGCCGAGGGCGCGCCGTCGACCACGCCCTGCCGCCGTTCGCCGTGCGCGGCTCGCGCACGGCGATGACCGCCGTGCCCCGAGCGATCCGGCGCGGGGTGCGCCTGGGGTGCCCGCCGACCCGCTCGCCGCGGCGTCAGCCGATCGGCTGACGCGGGCGCCGGTCGGTGGATCCGCACCGGCCGGGCGGGATCCGGCGGGCCGCCGCGCGAGGCCGCCCGGATCCGGCGGAAAACCGCGTGAGCGATGCCGGTGCCGCCCCGTAGGGTCGGCCGGATGTCCGAGAATCTGTCAGCCGCCGGTGAACGGTCGGCCGTGAGAGCGCTGCTGCGGCTGTGGCCGTACGTCCGACCGGTGCGGGTGCGGCTCGTCGGGGCCGCCGCGGTGGCCATAGCGGCGTCCTGCATCGGCCTGGTCTTCCCGCTGGTGCTCAAGTGGATGGTCGACGGCCCGGTCGGCGACCGGGACACAGCGGGGATCTGGCGCGGGGCGCTGTACCTGCTGCTGCTCGGGGTGGCGGAGGCGGGCCTCTTCGGCCTGCGGCGCCGGCTGGTGGCGCGCCCGCTGGCCGGGGTGGAGGCGGCGATGCGGGCCGATCTGTACCGGCACCTCCAGCGGCTGCCGGTCGCCTTCCACGACCGGTGGCCCTCGGGGCAGCTGCTGTCGCGGGGGACGACCGATCTGATGCTGGTGCGTCAGTTCCTGGCGTTCCCGCTGACGTTCCTGCTGGTCAACGGCACTACGATCCTGGTCGGTTGTGTGATCCTGCTGGTGCAGGACTGGTCGCTCGGCCTGGTGCTGCTGATCCCCGTGGTGCCGCTGATGATCGTGTGCTCGCTGTTCGAGACGCGGTACGCGCTGGTGGCGCGGCGCGCCCAGGACCAGGTGGGCGACGTGACCACGGCGGTCGAGGAGGGCGTGCTCGGCATCCGGATCGTCAAGGGCTTCGGCCGCCACCGCAGCCAGGCCCTGGCGTTCCGTGAGCTCGCCGCGAAGGTCCGGGTCACGGAGCTGGCGAAGGGCCGGCTGCTCGCGCGGCTGTGGGCCGTGATCACGGTCGTCCCCGAACTGGCCATCGCGGCGGCGCTCGTGCTCGGCACCGTGCAGGTCGCCGACGGCGGCCTCTCCGCAGGCACCCTGGTCGCCTTCCTGTCGACGGCGCTCGCGCTGCGCTGGCCGGTGGAGTCGATCGGCTTCATGCTCGCGATGAGCCAGGAGGCCGCCACCGCGACGGAGCGCTTCTTCGAGCCGATGGACGCGGCGGAGGAGGCGGACGCGCCCGCCCGCGGGCCCGCCACCGCCGTCGTCGACGCCGCGGGGGGCCCGGGCGCCGGGACCGGCGGGCTGCGCTTCGAAGGCGTGGCCTTCCGCTATCCCGACGCCCCCGCGGACGCCGCGCCCGTGCTCGACGGGGTCGATCTGGAGGTGCGCGGCGGCGAGACCATGGCGCTCGTCGGCGCGACGGGCTCGGGCAAGTCGACGCTGACCGCGCTCGTGCCGCGCCTGCACGAGGTCACCGCAGGCCGCATCACGCTGGAAGGCGAGGACATCGCGCTGATGCCGCGCGAACGGCTGCGGCGGCTGGTGTCCGTGGCGTTCGAGGAGCCCACCCTCTTCTCGGCGAGCGCCGCGGAGAACGTGCTGATGGGCATGGCCGACGACGGTACGGCAGAGGCGGCGGATACGGCAGGACCACCGGAGCCGGAAGGCGCTCTGGACCGGGCGCTCGACATCGCACAGGCCGGGTTCGTCCGCGCCCTGCCGCTGGGTGCGGACACCCAGGTCGGTGAGCAGGGCCTGAGCCTGTCGGGCGGCCAGCGCCAGCGCCTCGCGCTGGCAAGGGCGGTGGTCGGCAGGCCGCGCTACCTGGTGCTCGACGATCCGCTCTCGGCGCTCGACGTGCACACCGAGGCGCTGGTGGAGGCCGCGCTGCGGCGGGTGCTGAGCGGCACGACCGCGCTGGTGGTGGCGCACCGCCCCTCGACGGTCCTGCTCGCCGACCGGGTGGCCCTGCTGTCGGGCGGCCGGATCGCCGCCGTCGGCACCCACCAGCAACTCCTGCGCGAGAGCGCCGAGTACGCCTGGCTGATGTCGGGCGCACAGGATCCGGCGCCGCACGATCAGACCGCGGGCGCCGCGCCCGCGATGCCGGCCCAGCAGGCGGAAGCGGCGGCCGGGTCCGTGGCGGACGCGGCCGCCGACGAGCGGGTCCTTTCGGACCAGGAGGGGGCACGATGAGCACGCCGACCACAGAGGTGTCGGGCGGCGGCAGGCCCAAGGGCGCGGGGCCCGCGCCCGAAGCGGCGGCGGCCGGGGCGGAGGGGCCGGTCGACCCGTTCGACCAGGACGCGCTGCCCGCGCCGCCCGGCGCGACCCGCGCCCTGCTCGGCTCGCTGCTGCGCCCGCTGCGCCGCGGGGTCGCGCTCAACGTCGTCCTGCTGCTGTTCCAGCAGGCCGCCGCGCAGGCGGGCCCGCTGCTCGTCGCGTACGCCATCGACCACGCGGTGCCCGCGCTGCGGCACGGGCGGCACGGGCCGCTCGTCGCGGTCGGCGTCGGGTACGCGCTGAGCGCGGTGCTCTCCGGCTGGTTCCAGCACGGGTTCGTCCAGTCGTCGACGCGGGTGAGCCAGGCGGGCCTGTTCGACCTGCGGGGCAGGATCTTCCGGCACGCGCAGGCGCTGAGCGTGGACTTCCACGAGCGCTACACGTCGGGGCGGCTGATCTCGCGCTCGACCACGGACGTCGAGTCGCTGCGCGAGCTGCTGGGCGACGGCCTCCAGGAACTGGTCGCCGTCGTCCTGTCGTTCGTGTACATCGCGGGCACGCTGCTCTGGCTGGACCCGGGCATCGGCGCGCTCGCCGTGCTGTCCTTCGTGCCGCTCTCCTTCATGGTGCGGCTCTACCGGCGGCGCGTGGGGCGGGTGTTCGGCCGCAGGTCCACCGCGATCGCCGCGGTGATCGTGAAGTTCGCGGAGACGCTGAACGGCATCAGGCCCGTGCGTGCCTTCCGCCGCGAGTCCGTCAACGACAGGGAGTTCGCCGCTCTCAACCGGCGCCACGAGCGCAGCAACGGCGACGCGCTGCTGGAGATGGCGCGGTACGTGATCGGTTCGCGGCTGATCGCCAACACCGCGATCGCGGGCATGGTGCTGTGGGGTGCGTACCGGGTGGCGGGCGGCACGCTCGAACTCGGTGTGCTCGCCGCCGCCGTGCTCTATCTGCGGCGGCTGTACGACCCGATCGACCGGCTCGGCATGTTCCTCAACTCGTACCAGTCTGCGGTGGCTTCGCTGGAGAAGATCGCGGGGCTGCTCGCGCAGGTGCCCGGGGTCCCCGAGGCGGCCGCGCCGCGCCCGCTGCCGCCGCGCGGCACCGGTGTGCCGGGCCGCGAGGTCGTCTTCGAGGAGGTGGGCTTCGGCTACCGGACGGGCGGCGAGGTGCTGCCCCCGTTCTCGCTGCGGATCCCCCCGGGCCAGACCGTCGCCGTCGTGGGCTCGACGGGCGCGGGCAAGTCGACGCTGGCGAAGCTGCTCGCCCGGTTCTACGACCCGACGTCGGGCCGTGTCCTGCTCGACGGTGTGGACCTGCGCGAGCTGGACACGCCCGAGCTGCGGCGCGGTGTGGTGATGGTGACCCAGGAGGCGTTCCTCTTCTCGGGGACGATCGCGGAGAACATCGCGATCGGCCGCCCCGACGCGTCGCGGGCCGAGATCGAGGAGGCCGCCAGGGCGATCGGGGCGCACGACTTCGTCGCGGGCCTGCCCGACGGCTACGACACGGACGTGCGCAAGCGCGGCGGCCGGATCTCGGCGGGGCAGCGGCAGTTGGTGGCGTTCGCGCGGGCCCTGCTCGCCGACCCCGCGGTGCTGATCCTGGACGAGGCGACGAGTTCGCTCGACATCCCCGGCGAGCGCGCCGTGCAGCGCGCGATGGACACGGTGCTGCGCGGCAGGACCGCGGTGGTGATCGCGCACCGGCTCTCCACGGTGGAGATCGCCGACCGGGTGCTCGTGATGGAGCACGGCCGCATCGTGGAGGACGGCTCCCCCGCCGAACTGACCGCCGGTACCGGCCGGTTCGCGGGCCTGCACCGGGCGTGGCGGGAGAGCCTGGCCTGATCCCGGGCGCGGCCCCGCGCGGGCCGCGCCCCGGCCGTCGGGGCGGGTCCTCCGGGCGTCCGGCGCGGCCGGAATCTTTCGGTCGCACAGGAAGGTGTGCGGGAGCGGTGCCGGGGTGTGCGGGGGCCGTGGGGGCGCGCCGCTGTGTCCGGGTTGCGCACCGTTTCCCCCTGCGGCGCGCGGGGCCCGTAACAGCGCCGCAACACCCCGCTTCCGGCCCGGCGTTCGCACACGACCGGCGCTTTCCGGTCAACAAATTGACGCGCTCCTGACAACAACATCACTCCCCTGCGAGTCTTCCTGCGTTCGGCAAAAGTTCTCCATGTCCACGCCAAGAACCCCGCCGGACGGCGGGCGCCGACCCCGCGCCCGTACCCCCCTCGCACTAGGAGACAGCGTGAGATCCACGCCCAAACGCCGCGCCGTGACCACCGGTGCCGCCGTCGCCGCCGCCGCACTCCTCGCCGCCGCACTCCAGACCGGTACCGCGTCCGCCGGCGCTTCGAGCGTCCAGGGCGCCGCGCCCTCCGCGCTGGTCGCGGCCGGCTCGGACGCCAGGCCCGGCGCCCTGCCCCGCGAGCTCACCCCCTCGCTGCGCGCCCGGCTGATAGCCGGGGCCGAGAGCGGCACCGCGGCGCAGGCGCGGCGGCTCGGCCTCGGCCCGCAGGAGAAGCTGGTGGTCAAGGACGTCGTCCAGGACGCCGACGGCACCACGCACACCCGCTACGAGCGCACCTACCAGGGGCTGCCCGTCCTCGGCGGCGACATGGTCGTGGCGACCTCGTCAACCGGCGCCACGAAGTCCGTCGACCGGGCGTCCAAGGCGTCCCTCACGGGCGTCTCCACCACGGCGGACATCGCGCCCGCCGCCGCGACCAGGCAGGCGCTGAGCGCCGCCGCCTCCGCCGGCTCAGCGAAGACCGCGCCGGACGCCGCGCCCCGCAAGGTCGTGTGGATGGCCCAGGGCACGCCGCGCCTCGCGTACGAGACCGTCGTCGGCGGCTTCCAGGAGGACGGCACGCCCAACCAGCTGCATGTCGTCACCGACGCGGCCACCGGCGCGAAGATCTTCCAGTGGCAGGGCATCGAGACCGGCGTGGGCAACACCGAGTACAGCGGCCAGGTCACAGTCAACTCCGTCAAGTCCGGGTCCACTTACCAGCTGACGGACACCCCGCGCGGCGGACACAACACGTACAACCTCAACCGTGCGACCAGTGGCAGGGGCACCCTCTTCTCGGGCCCCGACGACGTGTGGGGCAACGGCGTCGGCACCAACACCGAGACGCCCGCCGCGGACGCCGCCTACGGCGCCGGGCTGACCTGGGACTACTACAAGAACGTGCACGGCCGCACCGGCATCAAGGGCAACGGTGTCGCCGCGTACTCCCGCGTCCACTACAGCAGCGGCTACGTCAACGCCTTCTGGGACGACTCCTGCTTCTGCATGACCTACGGCGACGGCGCGGGCAACAAGGCGCCGCTGACCGCGATCGACGTGGCCGGGCACGAGATGTCCCACGGCGTCACCGCGGCCACCGCGGGCCTGGTCTACTCGGGCGAGTCCGGCGGCCTCAACGAGGCCACCTCGGACATCTTCGGCACCGCCGTCGAGTGGTACGCGAAGAACACCACGGACCCGGGCGACTACCTGATCGGCGAGAAGATCGACATCAACGGCGACGGCTCGCCGCTGCGCTACATGGACCAGCCGAGCAAGGACGGCGCCTCCGCCGACTCCTGGTCATCGAGCACCGGCAGGCTCGACGTGCACTACTCGTCCGGTGTCGCCAACCACTTCTTCTACCTGCTGTCCGAGGGCAGCGGCGCGAAGACCGTGGGCGGCGTGAAGTACAACTCGCCGACCTCGGACGGCAAGCCGGTGACCGGCATCGGCCGCGACAAGGCCGAGCAGATCTGGTTCCGCGCGCTGAGCACCAAGTTCACCAGCAACACCAACTACGCGGCGGCCCGTACGGGCACCCTCGCCGCGGCCGCCGACCTGTACGGCAACGGGTCGGCCGAGTACACCGCGGTGGCCAACGCCTGGGCCGCCGTGAATGTGGGCGCCCGCCCGTAGACCCGCGGGGAGCGCGCAAACGGAGCCGACCGGGTCCACCCGACCCGGTCGGCTCCGCCGTGCGCGGCCGCGCCGCACGCGCTGGTTACCCTGGACGCAGTCCGTGGCCCGCGACCGGGCCAGACCCCCTCACCCCCTGGAGTCGGTCCGTGCGTTCGTGGCGTCGCTGTCTGGATCTCGCGGGGGTGCGGTCCGCCGGGCTGCGCGCCGACTACACCGCCGCCGCGCGCTATCTGCGGCGGCGGGAGCCCGCGCTGTACGGCGTGGTGCGCCTCCAGGCCCCGGCCGGCTTCCTGCCGCACGCGCTGACCGGCGCCTCCATGCTCGGCTTCACCGACGACGTCTGCGACAACGGCTCCCCCGCCGACCGCGTGCGGCAGCTGGACGCCTGGACGGGCCATGTGGCCAGGGCCCTGGACACGGGCGACTCGCACCATCCGCTGCTGCGGGCGTTCGTGCACTCGGCGGGCGGGGCGGGGCTGCCGAGGCACTGGTTCGACACCTATCTGGAGGGGACCAGGATCGACCTGGAGTTCCCCGGCTTCGCCGACGAGGCCGCGTACCAGCACTACATCGACACACTGACCTGGCCCGGGATCATGCTGAGCACCGGGCTGACCCCGCACCTGGTGCCGGACGACGACTTCGCCGCGTCCTGCCGCCTCGTCGCGGACGCCTGCCAGCGCACGGACCTGCTGACCGACCTGACCTCGGACGTCGCAGAGGGCCGCTTCGCGCTGCCGCGCACCGACCTGGAGCGCCACGGCGTCAGCTGCGCCGACCTGGAGCAGGGCCGCGCGACGCCCGCCGTGCGGGAGCTGGTGCTCGCCACCGCCGACAAGGCCCGCGTGACGCTGCTCGCGGCGGGCCGGGTCGTCGCCGAGGTCCCGGCCGAGTACCGCCCGCTGGTGCGCGTCCTGCTCGGCCTCTACCACCACCGCCTCGACGTCGTCGGCGCGATGGGCGCCGACGTCGTGCGCCGCCCGGTGCGCGACAACCCCGCCGACTGCCTCCGCCTGGTGGCCGAGGCCCGCAGGGAGCCCCTGGCGCTCTCCGCCTGAACACCGCGCGGCCCGCCGCCCGCCCCGTACGCGGGGTACGGGCGGACGGCGGGCCACGGTGCGTGCGGCGCCCGCTAGTTGGGGTTCTCGGCGTTGGTCAGGGTCTCCCAGGCGACGAACAGGTCGTTCGAGCCTGCGGGGCGCCTGCTCTCCGTGAGGGCCTGGGTGTTGGTCATCGCGACACCCTTGCGGGTGTGCAGCGCGTTGAAGCCGACCTCGGTGATCGGGCCCAGGCCGAGCGTGAGGCTCTTGCCGGGGCACAGGTCGGACGGCTTGGACGCGGCCTTCGTCTCGAACTTCGCCTGGAAGCCGAGCGCCTGCCGCAGCCGCTCCCCGACCTGCGGGTAGAGGTCCTGGCCCTGGATACGGGCCGTCTCGTAGACATGGCCGATGTTGGAGATGCCGTAGCCGGTGTGCGTGAAGTCGCGGCAGGTCTCCTGGGTGACGCCGGCCATCGACGCGTTGAACGTCGACTGGCCCTGCCAGTAGGAGACGATCTTGTCGCGGGTATTGAGGTTCTGGCTCGGCACCGTCTTCGGCAGGTCGCCGTCCGACGGCAGGTAGACGTAGGCGGCGGTCCTGGTCAGGTACTTGGAGATCGCGGTGTCGTAGTCCGTCTTGTCGTCGAGGTAGACGGAGATGCTCACCGCGGCCTCCATCATCGTCAGCTCCCAGTTCCCGTTGGAGTTGGAGCCCTTGATGAGGTTCGGCAGGTAGACGGTGCGCAGCATGGTGTCGAACCGGCCCTCGCCCGGCCAGTTGCCGTACACGTGCTTGATGATCTCGGCGGCCTTGGGCCAGGAGGCGCCCGCCCAGCCGGTCTGGAGCGGTGCGTTGGAGTTGGTGTGCTCCTTGATCGTGGCCGACCAGGCGTCCATCAGCTGGATCGCCTTCTGCGCGTAGCGGTCGTCGCGGGTGATGTACCAGGTGAGCGCGTCGGTGTAGGCGGCGATCGCGTCCTGGCGCTCGTCCGTGCAGCCGTTGTTGGGGTTGGAGTACGAGCCGCACTCCACGTTCGCGCGCGGTTTCGGCGTGCGGTTGAGGTTGGCGTACGCGCTCGCCGTCATCTGGTCGTAGGCGGACTTCCAGGGCTGGGCCCCCGCCTGCACCTTGCTCCGCACGAAGTCCAGTTGTGCGGTGTCCAGGTTGACGCCGGGGTGGACGAAGGCCGCGGGAGCCGCTGCCACGGCAGGCGCCGTCGCGGGGCGGGCCGCGCCCGTGGTGGTGGCCGAGGCGGGCGCCATGCAGAGGGCCGCGGTGACACCGGCGAGCGCGGTGCCGAGGCCGATGAGGCGCGAGGTCTTTCCGGTGCGCATGTGGGGATGCCTTCCGGTGCGGGGATGCCGCAACTCCGCCCGGCAGGCGGCCAGTTGTTCATCCACATGAACGCCGGGTGAAGTTGTGAACGTGTTGACAGGGAAGGTAGAGCCGCCGCACAGCGCGCGTCAAGGTCCGTACCATTACCGGTCCTTGGGCCCCAGGGCCGCCCTCGGGCCCCGCGCTCCGGCCCGCACGGCGGGCATCCCCGCCGCGGTGCCGCAGACAGCGGCGCGCCCCGGGGGCCCGTGCCCTTGATCCCGCCCTGGATCGCCAGCGCGAGCGTCAGGGCGGGATTGAGCGAAGCGGCGGACTTGGGCGCCGAGAGATAGGCGCCGACCATGACGG